>NZ_JBLVXX010000099.1:0-3715 GCF_048283985.1 Enterobacter cloacae complex sp. 6730903
CAAGTTCAGCTTTTTGTTGGTCAGTGATAAAGATTTTCATGGGGACAGCATGATCTCCTGTTGCTGAAAAATCAAGCGTCTTCAATGATCACGGGTATATATGGATTATATAAAGGCAGGTGATTATTTACTAGATTTATTAAATGCTAATCAACATTGTGCATTAGTTCACATTTTTTATTTTAAGAATTAACACGTGGGAATATTTTGCTATACTTCATATTGATAATTTCGCATAGATATGGAGGATGTATGGAAAAAATGGGGGATTCTCTTCCGATTATCCTTGATAAGGCGGTTGACTTTATGGCATCAACACAAGCATTTAAAGAATATATGAAACAGTCTTCTGTATCAGAACATATTCCTGAAGATATCCCGGATGAGAAGGTGTTTTTTTATATACAAAGACTTAATTATTACAGAAGTATATACCATCCTATAGGGAAGTAAGTTTTATGAATTAAAAGAACGTGAAGCATTGTAAAGTACATCACTTAAGTGGATTAATTGCATTAACTGTTCCTCAGTTAGCGGTTCAATTAATTCATGAAGTTTTGCCATACGGATTTCTATAGCGATAGAAAGAATACTATCACCACGTTGAGTCAAACTAAGAATCTTGTCCTTTCTGTTTTCTTTGCTCTTTTTTCTTAATATAAAGCCTTTGATATCAAGATAATCTAATGCTTCAGTAACAGTCCGGGGACTGAACCCAAGTATTTCGATAATTTCTTTTGCCCTGCAATGTGGCGTGTGGGCGATGACGTCCAGCACGCGGAGTTTTGATAACGTCAATGGAATATTATGTTCAACCAGTGCACAGTTAACTTCTGTCTTAAATTTATGATGTAACCAGTTAATTTGATCAATTCCACGAGTTAAACCATTCATGTTGTACAAAGCCTCCTGCACGCAATAATAATCAATTTATACCCAATAAACCTCAAGATGCAGGTTTGAGCACCTGAAAATGATCGTTAATTCGGGACGTCAGAAAACCCGCTATCCCCGGTAACGTATGGCTGAAAAATTCAGATATTGCATCCCTGAACTCCCTGCTGTTGCTGAAGTAGCGGTTATTCCGGGCATGTTCGTTCATTAACTTCCACATTCGTTCTATCGGATTCAGGTTCGGGCTGTACGGCGGGAGGTAATGAAGTTTTATATTTACCACCTCCGCCCAGTCTTTCACTAACTGTGAACGGTGATAACCAGCACCATCCAGAATAACATGAACTTTCTGCTGATAATCTGGATAAATTTTACGTATCTCATTGAAAAAACGAGATACGTTGTATTCATTAACCGTTTTATATTCGCAGATTAGCGGATGTTCCGGGGCCTTCAGATTCAGCGCCCCCATGATATTCAGCCGTGTACGACTACCTGTTGTTTTTACCGCTTTTCTCTGGCCTTTACGTATCCAGCCATAACCTATTTTGGTGGCCTGAGTCGGATGGACAGCATCAATAAAAAGAACCGGTTCATCACCTGCGGTGGCTTTGAGTTCCTCATAATATTCAATGAATTGCTTTTGTTTCTCTTCACTGAATTTATGCGGGACGCCTGACGGTTTTTTATAGGTGAAGCCGTTCCGGTGCAGCCACTTATTCATTCCCGGAATGCTGAAAACGATGTTCCATGTCCGCGCGACAAACGCGACAATATCACGGGTATGGTAAAATAAATTGTCGGATAAGTGGCTGATTAAAAAAGCCGTTTGTTCAGCGCTGAGTTTGCTGTCTGAGCCGCCATTTTCGGGCTTCAGCTTGCCTTTGTTCAGAAACTCGCTGATATGGTGGTCAACAGTAGTCTGATGCAGGCGTAAAGCCTGAGCGATCATGGCCGAACTCCAGCCCTCGGAGGCCAGAAGAATGGCTTTAATGCGATCGCAAACGCGCTTATCACGACTGGCGTCATGAAGACGCTCAAGTTCAGCTTTTTGTTGGTCAGTGATAAAGATTTTCATGGGGACAGCATGATCTCCTGTTGCTGAAAAATCAAGCGTCTTCAATGATCACGGGTATAAATTCATTGATTTTACTAGTAAACTCAAGATTTTTTTCATCGAGTTCATTAAGTATTTTATTTACGGAAAATCTCTTGGTATAAACCTCGTAAAGTTCATCATACTTTTTTCTGACTTGTTCAGTTGAATTAAGTAATTCAATGAAATTAAAAGCGTCATTTGCTTTAAATACTTCATTTATTGCTGAGCGTATAACTAGTTTACGCTCGCTTTTATGCAAGTCTTTAATTTTAACGGTGTCTAGTAATTCCTTTATTATTTCATACTTAATTGACGGGTTAGATAATTGGTCGATCTCGTTATATTGTAAAAAGTGCTTAAGTTCGACTGTGTAACTTTTGTCTTCATTAGTGAAGAATAAGACGGAGCAATCGTTGTTATGATGATCAGATATTAGCGAAAGGATGTCTTTCCACATAAAGAAAATATGGATTTTTTCAATGCTTTCATTTTTAGTTGTAGGAAATATTAAAGGTGTCCCGATAATATAATTTTTCGGCAGAGAGCTCTGGTTATTTACTCTATACCAGAAGGATTCAAAATTTTCAAAAATTATAGAATCATCCCAAAATGAAGCTTGACGATCTAGCCAAATTTCATTCTGCTCAATACAGTCACTTGCTTTTTTATAACCTATCGACTGTAATAATCTAATTAGTTCAGGGCCATTTACATTGACAGTGCTTTCTTCAAGACTTATAACAGTGTAGGAGCCTTCGACTCTGCTCGAGGCTCCATTAAAAATCTGTGCTAATCTGGATAAGTCATCAGCAATTGTCATTGTTAACTATCTCTATATCTTTTAAGTACATCGTAATCTGCCTGACTCAATTTTATCACAACTTCGCACTTGTTGTCAGTGAGAATTACAGGTTTATTCGACTGTTCGTTTCCAATAGCCCCGCGCATTATTTTCAATTTAAAATTATTGTCGTTATCAGCCACCTCTATTGTAAGTGCGCTCTCAGCAGACTTAGGAGTGGGTTCAAACTGAGGGTCAATCTGGAAACCATTAATATTAACAAAATCAACAAACGTTCCTTTGCATTTATGTGAATCAGTCAAGCATTGATCAATAACTTTGGATATATCTTCTATTTTTACGGATTTATTACCGCTTTTATCTTTTGATTTTTTCTCTAATAAAAGTTTGACTTCATTGTCAATAGTATCACGTAGTACACGGCCAAGTGAGTTTTTGCTAACAAAAACATCTATGGCATTGAATAATTGCTGAATGCTTCTTTTATTGTCCGAATCGTGTCGGCAGCCTAAAGAATCCTTAAAAAAGTCGCTTTTGGATTTACCTTGTAAAAAATGGACATATGAGTCGCCTTTATTTTCTGGATAGCTTGCTTCAAATAAAGTTAGATCGAACATCGCAGCCTGGCGTAAAGCATCGGTATTTATTGGGTTTAATCTCGTTGGCGTCAATTTATCTGTATCAAAGTCATAGGCGCTTTGTTTATCAACCATTACGATTAAAAGTTTCCCTAAGTCTTCTGGGTCAGCAGACTTATAATGGATTAAAACAACGCTGCCACCTTGAAGTTGAGCCACTCTCGTTTCATTATTAGCATTTTGCTTTAGCTTTTCTATTATTGCCTTAGCTAAATTAATAAATTCATTATTTTTATTGATGTATTTTTTTAGAATTGAGGGGATTGAAAAGGGGGTTTGATC
>NZ_JBLVXX010000009.1:0-10986 GCF_048283985.1 Enterobacter cloacae complex sp. 6730903
TGCGTACTACGACCGAAAAACCCAGAGTGTGCTCCGGATAGACTGAAAAGTGTTACCTATGTTCCCGGTCTGATCTGTCACCTATGTATCCGGTCATACAGCAGCGCCACCGGGCAAAGCCGCTACTCCGGCAACAACCCGACAAAACTGCGTTTTTTGCGCGGCTCTGACATCAGCTCTTCAAGCTTATCCACGCACGCCAGATAGTGTGGCGTTTGCTTATGCGCCAGCACCGCCGCTTCGTCTTTATAGGCTTCGTAGATAAAGAAGCGGGTTTTCACCCGCGGGTCCTGCAAGACATCAAAGCGCAGGTTGCCCGGTTCCTTGATCGCCCCCTCGTGGTTGGCGCGAAACACCTCCAGAAACTCGTCCACCCGCTCGGGTTTAATATTAATCTCCACCAGCGTCACGTTCATTTTGCTTCTCCCTGTTTCTCTTCCTGCCAGAACTGGAACGCCTCCCGGGCGCTCATGTTCTCATGAACTACTTTCTTCACCGCCTTCAGCATGGCGAGTGGCGCGCTGGACTGGAAGATATTGCGCCCCATGTCCACGCCGGACGCCCCCTGGTCAATCGCCCGCCAGCACATCTCCAGCGCCTCGTGCTCCGGCAGCTTTTTGCCTCCGGCGATGACTATCGGCACCGGGCAACTGGCGGTCACTTTTTCAAAGCCCTCGTCCACGTAGTAGGTTTTGACGAACTGCGCCCCCATTTCGGCGGCGATGCGGCTGGCAAGCGAGAAATAGCGCGCGTCACGCGCCATCTCTTTCCCCACGCCCGTCACCGCCAGCGTCGGCATGCCGTAGCGCGCCCCCGCGTCCACCAGCTTGATGATGTTGTTGATCGACTGATGTTCAAATTCGCTTCCGATATAGACCTGCGCCGCCACCGCGCAGACGTTCAGGCGCAGGGCGTCTTCCATCGCCACCGCCACGCACTCGTTGGACAGCTCGCCCAGAATCGAGTTACCGCCGGAGGCGCGCAGCACCACCGGTTTGTTGGTCGCGGCAGGTACCTGGCTCCTGAGGATGCCGCGGGTACACATCAGCACGTCGGTCTCACCAAACAGCGGCGCGATGGAGAGGTCGATACGCTCAAGACCGGTGGTCGGCCCCTGAAAGTAGCCGTGGTCAAAGGCCAGCATCACCGTGCGGTTGCTCTGCGGATTGAAGATGCGCGAAAGCCTCGACTGCATGCCCCAGTCCAGCGAGCCGCAGCCCTTCAGGGTGTACGGCACATTCTGCTGCGGCGTACCGATGCCAAAATCCTTGCCGTCTTTGATGTCGTCTAAATCAGCCATTTGCTCCCCCGTCAGAAATCGTATTTGTTGATGTTCTCTTTGGTGAACACCACCCGCTCCGGCAGCAGCACAATGCCGTTGCCCTTCGCCTCATACTGGTAGCCCTGCACGCTGTTCGGCTCGACCTTCAGCGTTCCGATATCTTTCACGTCGACGCTGTCGCCAGGGTTAAGATCGCCTTTTTTCAGTAAACGATCGGCGACATTGACCGCAATTTTGCCCTGTTGCACCACGTCCCACAGGCCGAAGGCTTTCACCGTGCCGCGCTCAACGTACGGACGCATCACGTTCGGCGTGCTGAAGCCGACAATCGCCACCCCTTCCCGCTTCAGGTTTTCCGCCGCCTGTGCCGCGGCTGGCAGGGCGTTGGCGTCCGGGGCGATGATCGCATCCAGATCCGGATAGGCTTTTAAGATCCCTTCGGCGGTTTGCAGAGATTTGGTGGCGTCGTTATAGCCAAACTGGGTGGTCACAATCTGCCACTGGGGATGGTCTTTCTCGATTTTGGCCTTCGCCTCTGTCACCCACTGGTTCTGGTCGGTAACGGTCGGGCTGGAGTAGAAGAACGCCACTTTCGCGTTCGGCTTGGTGACCTGCTTGCCCGCCATGTCCACCAGCAGGCCGCCGAGCTGTTCCGGCGTGCCCTGGTTGATATAGATGCTGCGGCACTCCGGTTTGGTGTCGGAGTCCCAGGTCAGGACCTTCACGCCGCGCTGCATCGCGCGCTTCAGCGCCGGGCAGAGACCGTCCGGCGACACGGCAGAGACGATGATGGCGTTATAGCCCTGGTTAACGAAGTTATTGATCAGCTGCACCTGGCCGGAGACGCTCGGCTCGGTCGGGCCGTCGTAGGTCACGTCCACGCCAAGATCTTTCCCCGCCTCTTTCGCGCCGTTGCCGCCGCTGGTGAAGAAGCCCACGCCCACCAGCTTCGGGATAAAGGCAATGCGGTCCGCCGCCTGCGCCGAAGCGAAGCTGAGAGCCATTGCCAGGACGAGCAGTTTTGTTTTCATCTTACGCTCCGGATAGTTTTCTGAAGAGAGAACGCACCCATTCGCGGTGCAGACTCAGCGAACGCCCCATCACCACCACAACCAGCAGCGCCCCTGACAGCGCGCTCGACACCTGGTTGGGGATGCCGACCATCTGTAAACCCTGTTGCAGGTACCCCACCAGCAACGCCGCCAGCGCCGTACCGACAACCGAACCTGAGCCGCCGTAGATATTGGCCCCGCCGAGCACGGCGGCGGTGAGCGCGGGCATCAGTAAATCGCGCCCCAGATCCGAGCGCGCGGAACCGAAATAGGAGACCATCACCAGCGCGGCAACCGCCGAGGCCACCCCCACCAGGCCGTACAGCGCATACGGCATGCCGTTGACCGACAGCGCCGCATAGCGCGCCGCGCGCGGGTTCTGGCCGATTAAAAACAGATGCCGACCAAAGCGCCCGCGGTGGGTAATCAGCCAGAAGAAAAACGTAATCACCGCGAACAGCACCAGCGGGATCGGCAGGCCCATCACCGTGAGGTTAGCGAAGGCGGTGAAGCTGTCCGGGAAGCCGCCGATCCCCTCATAGCCCGTCGCCCCCGCCATGCCGGAGAGCAGCAGCGCCCCGCCGCCGTAGAGGTAGAGCGTGCCGAGGGTAATGACCAGTGGGCTGATGCCGGTGTAGTGGATCAGCGCCGCATTCACCAGCCCGCACAGCAGGCCGAGCAGCAGCGTCAGAGGGATGGCAACCGCCATCGGCCACCCTGCCTGCATCATCACCCCCAGCGCGATGGCGCACAGGCCGATGGTTGAGCCGAGGGAAATATCGATCCCGCCGCTGATGATCACCAGCGTAAGCGGCAGCGCCACAATGCCGATGCAGATGAAATCGCTGGTGCTGAACAGCAGCATGTTGATGTCGAGCATGCGCGGGTTAATGGCCCATTTTTCAAGCAGAAGACGGCATACCAGATAATGGCGTATGTCTCGTGGGCTCGGAGATGTGTATAAGAGACAGGATGTCGAGCATGCGCGGGTTAATGGCGCCGAAGAGCAGGATCTCCAGCACCAGTAAAATCAGCAGCGCGCTTTCCCAGTTAAGCCTCATTTACGCCACCTCTTTTTTGCGTTCTGGAAACGGGGTAACGTGCTTTCCCCCTTTGTTACCCGGCTGGAAACGGCTGTATTTCAGCGCCCGCTGATGCCGTGAGAGCGCCTGACGCAGCCGCCCGTCGAGCACCAGCACACCCAGCAGCACCAGCCCGGCGATAAAGTCGTTCCACCACGCCGGGAGCCTGAACAGCACCAGCACGGTATCGATTTGGGTGAGGAAGAACGCGCCGAGGAAGGCGCCGACCAGCGTGCCGGTGCCGCCCAGCAGCGAGATGCCCCCCAGCACGCAGGCAGCGATGGCTTTCATCTCCAGCCCGCTGCCGGTCTGGTTGGGCACAAAGCCTATCTGCGCGGCAAAGACGATCCCGGCGCAGGCCGCCAGCATGCCGTTGAAGGTAAAGGCGATCATGCGGGTGCGGTTCACCGCCACGCCCAGCTGGCGCGCGGCGGCGAGGTTATCCCCCACGGCGTAAAAATCACGCCCGAACGCGGTGCGCGACAGCGTCCACGCGCCGGTGGCCGCGATAATCAACACCAGCATGCCGAGCGGCGAAATGCCGACGGCGGCAGGCTCAGAGAGGGATTTCAGCCCCGGCGGCAGCCCTTCAATCCACTTCCCGCCGGTCCAGAGCAGCATCGCCCCGCGATACAGCCCCAGCGTGCCGAGGGTGGCGACAATCGCCGGAATGCGCAGCCCCACCACCAGAAACCCATTGAACGCCCCCGCCAGCGCGCCGATCGACAGCGCGAAGAGAATGGAAACGGGCAGGCTGTAGCCGCTGTTCAGCGCCACGCCGACGGCAATGGCGGACAGCCCGACCGTGGAGCCGACGGAGACGTCAATATTGCGGGTCAGCATCACCAGCGCCGCGCCGATGGCCAGCAGGATCAGGATCTGCGAGCTGGCGAAGATCATCCCCAGCGTCTGCAAACTCAGGTACGACGGATTGAGCGCCACCAGCACGGCGAACAGCGCCAGAATGGCGAGAAACGCGCTCAGCTCGCGGTTTTTCAGTAAGATCTTCATGATTGCCCTCCAAACGCCAGCGCCATCATCCGGTCGAGGCTGACGGCCTGGCGCGGCAGCTCGCCACTGAGCACGCCCTGGTGCATCACCAGCACCCGATCCGCGAGGCCGGGAAACTCATCGAGATCGCTTGAGATCATCAGCACCGCCACGTTCTGCGCCGCCACGCTTTTCAGCAGCTGATAAATATCGGCGCGCGCCGAGACATCCACGCCGCGCGTCGGTTCATCGACGATCAGCAGCAGCGGGTTGGCCTCCAGACAGCGCGCCAGCAGCACCTTCTGCTGATTGCCGCCGGAGAGCGTGCGCACGGTTTGATCCGCATGATTGAGCTTGATCCCCAGTGCCCGGTGATAGCGTTCCACTACCGCGGACTCCCGCTTGCGCTGCTGCCAGAGAGACGGCTCGTTCAGCGCCACGGTGTTCCAGCGGATCGGCGCGTCGAGAAACAGGCCGGACACCTGCCTGTCTTCCGGCAGATAGACCAGCCCTTTTTGCAGGCGTGAACTGACCGGATCGGCGGTGATCTCCTGGCTCTCCAGCCACACCCGCCCGCCGCGTACCGGACGCAGACCGTAGAGCGTTTCGGCAAACTCGGTGCGCCCGGACCCCACCAGCCCGGCCAGACCGACGATCTCCCCGGCGTAAATCTCAAGGCTGAGATCGATAAAGCCCTCTCCGGTGAGCGCTTCCACGCGCAGCACGGGAAAATCCTGCGCCTGGGTGCGGCGGTTGCCCGGCAGCGCCAGCCACAGCTTTTGCGTATCGCTCAGGGATGTCTCCCGGCTTACCGGCGTCATGGCGGCGATCAGGGCGTTATCGTCAAATTGCGCGGTTTCGCCGCTGAGCACCACCGCGCCGTCGCGCATCACCGAGACGTGACTCGCCAGCTGCCGAATCTCCGGCAGCTTATGCGAGATAAAAACAATCCCGACGCCAAGATCCTGCAAGGCGCGGATCTGGCGGAACAGGCGCTCGGTTTCACCGGGCGTCAGCGAGGCCGTGGGTTCATCGAGGATCAGAATTCTGGCATTACGCATCAGCCCGCGCAGGATCTCCACCATCTGCTGGTCCGCCACCTCGAGGGTGCTGGCGGTGGCGTCGAGGTTAAGCTGGCATTGCAGCTGCCGGAGTTTTTCCGCCAGACGTTTTTCCCGATCGCGCTCTCGCGGCAGACGAAACAGGATGTTTTCCCGCACCGTCAGGTTGGGAAACAGCAGCGGCTCCTGCGGCACCAGATAAATGCCTAACCTGTGCGCCTGCGCCGGGGTAAGCCGTGCAAAAGACTCACCCGCCACCGAAAGTTCACCGCTATCCGGGGTTTCCACCCCGGCGATGATCTTCATCAGCGTCGATTTTCCCGCACCGTTACCGCCCATCAGCGCATGCACCTGCCCCGCAAGCAGCGTGAAATCAATGCCTTTTAAGACCGGTACGCCTGAAAACTGCTTGCTGATATCACGCGCGTCGAGAAGTGGTGTCATCATCGCTCCGCTATTGAACAAATGATTTTTAGATTTAATAATGTTCAAAAGCGTAGACGGTGAACTATATTTACAACCGTGCAGGGATCACAGTTTTATCGATTGAGATTCAGATAAAGCGGAAACGATCGAAAAGATCCGTTTTGTCGCGTGGCTCACATTTTCACGTCGCACCATCACGAACATATGATCTAAATTTTTATAAGAGTTCAATTATGAGCGATAAACGCACTGCGGAAGAAGGACGGTTTGCCGGGCTGGCACTGGCGGAAGAGGAGCTGGTGGCGCGCGTGGCCTGGTGCTACTACCACGACGGGCTGACCCAGAACGACATCGGCGAACGGCTCGGGCTGCCGCGTCTGAAGATCTCCCGCCTGCTGGAGAAAGGCCGTCAGTCCGGGGTGATCCGCGTGCAGATCAACTCCCGCTACGAGGGCTGTCTGGCGCTGGAAACGGAGTTGCAACAACGATTTGGTCTGAAGCTGGTGCGCGTGATGCCCGCCCTGAATACGCCGCCGATGAACGTGCGATTAGGCATTGGCGCGGCACAGTCGCTGATGGGCGTACTGCAACCCGGCCAGCTGTTAGCGGTGGGTTTCGGTGAAACCACCATGAGCAGTCTGCAACACTTAAGCGGCTTTATCAGCTCGCAGCAGATCCGCCTGGTGACGCTCTCCGGCGGCGTCGGGCCGTATATGACCGGTATCGGCCAGCTGGATGCGGCCTGTAGCGTCAGCATGATCCCCGCCCCGCTTCGCGTGTCATCCGCTGAAGTCGCCGGGATCTTAAAGCGCGAAACCAGCGTGCGGGACGTGATCCTCGCCGCCACCGCCGCTGACGTGGCGGTGGTCGGGATTGGCTCGATAAACCAGCGCCGCGACGCGACGATACTGCGCTCCGGCTATATCAGCGAAGGTGAACAGCTGATGTACGCCCGTAAAGGCGCGGTGGGCGATATCCTTGGCTATTTCCTCAATGCCGAAGGGGAATGCGTTGAGGAGCTGGAGATCCACAAAGAATTACTGGGCGTCACGCTCGATGAACTGGCGCAACTGCCCACCATCGTCGGCGTGGCCGGAGGGGAAGAGAAAGCCGATGCGATTTATGCCGCACTGAAGGGTCGCCGTATTAATGGCCTGGTGACGGAAGAGACGACAGCCCGCGCGGTGCTGGCTCTGGCCGGATAAGAGCAGCCCTGCGCCTGACACGAGGCAAGCTCATGAGTTACCTTTTAGCGTTAGATGCAGGGACAGGCAGCGTTCGCGCCGTGATTTTCGATTTACAGGGCAACCAGATTGCCGTTGGCCAGGCCGAGTGGAAGCACCTGAGCGTGGAGAACGTGCCAGGATCGATGGAGTTCGACCTCGACACCAACTGGCGGCTGGCCTGCCAGTGTATTCAGCAGGCGCTGGAGCGCGCGCGGCTCAGCGCGGCGGATATTCAGTCCGTCGCCTGCTGTTCGATGCGCGAAGGGATTGTGCTGTACGACCGCAACGGCGAGGCTATCTGGGCCTGCGCCAACGTCGACGCCCGCGCCAGCCGCGAGGTGGCCGAACTCAAAGAGATCCACGACTACCGGTTTGAATCCGAAGTGTATGACGTTTCCGGCCAGACGCTGGCCCTCAGCGCCATGCCGCGCCTGCTGTGGCTGGCGCATCATCGTCCGGATATTTATCGTAAAGCCGCCACCATCACCATGATCAGCGACTGGCTGGCGGCGAAGCTTTCCGGCGAGCTGGCGGTCGATCCGTCCAATGCGGGCACCACCGGCATGCTGGATCTCTTCTCCCGCGACTGGCGTCCGGCGCTGCTCGACATGGCCGGGCTGCGCGCCGATATTCTCTCTCCGGTGAAAGAGACCGGCACCGTGCTGGGGGCGATTACCAGACAGGCCGCGCAGCAGAGCGGCCTGCGTGAAGGCACGCCGGTGGTGATGGGCGGCGGCGACGTGCAGCTGGGCTGTCTGGGGCTGGGCGTGGTGCGCGCCGGACAAACCGCAGTTCTCGGCGGCACCTTCTGGCAGCAGGTGGTGAATCTGCCGCAGGTGCGCACCGACCCTGAGATGAACATCCGCGTAAACCCGCACGTCATCCCCGGCATGGCGCAGGCGGAGTCGATCAGCTTCTTTACCGGGCTAACCATGCGCTGGTTCCGTGACGCCTTCTGCGCCGAAGAGAAGCTGATTGCCGAACGAATGGGAATGGACACCTACTCCCTGCTCGAAGAGATGGCGAGCCGCGTCCCGGCGGGCTCCCACGGCGTGATGCCGATCTTCTCCGACGCGATGCACTTTAAGCAGTGGTATCACGCCGCGCCGTCGTTTATTAACCTCTCCATCGACCCGGAAAAGTGCAACAAAGCGACGCTGTTCCGCGCGCTGGAAGAGAACGCGGCGATCGTCTCGGCCTGCAACCTGGCGCAGATTTCCCACTTCTCCGGCGTGACGTTTGAGAGCCTGGTGTTTGCGGGTGGCGGGGCCAAAGGCGCCCTGTGGAGCCAGATTTTAAGCGACGTTACCGGGCTGCCGGTGCGCGTGCCGGAAGTCAAAGAGGCAACGGCGCTCGGCTGTGCCATTGCCGCAGGAACTGGCGCGGGGCTGTTTGCGGATATGGCTTCGACGGGCGAGCGGCTGGTGAAGTGGAGCCGCGAGTTCACGCCAGACCCTCAGCACCGGGAACTGTACGACGGCATGATGCAGAAATGGCAGGCGGTGTACGCCGACCAGCTCGGGCTGGTGGACAGCGGGCTGACCACGTCGATGTGGCAGGCGCCGGGGCTGGTGCGGGCATCCCCCTCACCCCGGCCCTCTCCCTAAGGGAGAGGGAGATTAAGTCCCCTCTCCCTGTGGGAGAGGGTTAGGGTGAGGGCATCAGGCCACACCAATATTTGAATCCCATCACATTCACTGCATTCCCCTTTTCCCTTTTACTCCCCGCTGGCTAAATTAGTAACTCATCCGACCACATAACAATAATTTTACACTGGAAGAGACTATGAGCCGCTACCCGTCGCTATTCGCCCCCCTCGATCTTGGGTTTACCACCCTTAAAAACCGCGTGTTAATGGGCTCAATGCACACCGGGCTGGAGGAGCGTCCGGACGGGTCTGAACGTCTGGCAGCCTTCTATGCCGAGCGCGCGCGCCACGGGGTGGCGCTGATTGTCACCGGCGGCGTAGCCCCTGCTCCTACCGGGGTGACGATGGAGGGCGGCGCGGTGTTGAACGATGCGTCACAGCTGCCGCACCACCGCATTGTGACCGACGCGGTCCACCGCGAGGGCGGCAAAATCGCCCTGCAAATTCTGCATACCGGGCGCTACAGCTATCAGCCGAACCTGGTTGCCCCCTCGGCTATTCAGGCGCCGATTAACCGCTTTGCTCCCCATGCCCTCAGCCACGACGAGATCCTGGCGCTGATAGACGATTTTGCCCGCTGCGCGGCGCTGGCGCGGGAAGCGGGCTACGACGGGGTGGAGGTGATGGGCTCGGAAGGCTATCTGATCAACGAATTCCTCGCCGCACGCACCAACCAGCGCGACGACGAATGGGGTGGCGACTATGCCCGCCGGATGCGTTTTGCCGTGGAGGTGGTGCGCGCGGTGCGTGAACGTGCGGGTACGGATTTTATTATCATCTTCCGCCTGTCGATGCTCGACCTGGTGGAAGGCGGCGGCACCTTCGACGAAACCGTGCAGCTGGCGCAGGCGATTGAAGCCGCTGGCGCCACCATCATCAACACCGGGATTGGCTGGCACGAAGCGCGCATCCCGACCATCGCCACGCCGGTGCCGCGCGCGGCGTTCAGCTGGGTAACGCGCAAGCTGAAAGGTATAGTCTCCGTTCCACTGGTCACCACCAACCGCATTAACGATCCGCAGGTGGCGGAGGATGTGATCTCCCGCGGCGATGCCGATATGGTGTCGATGGCGCGTCCATTCCTCGCGGATGCCGAACTGCTCTCCAAAGCGCAAAGCGGCCGTGCGGATGAGATCAACACCTGCATCGGCTGTAACCAGGCGTGTCTGGATCAGATCTTCGTCGGCAAGGTCACCTCCTGCCTCGTTAACCCCCGCGCCTGCCATGAAACCAAAATGCCGATCGTTCCTGCGACCAACAAGAAACGTCTGGCCGTAGTGGGGGCTGGTCCGGCGGGGCTGGCATTCGCGGTCAATGCCGCTTCCCGCGGGCACAGCGTAACGCTGTTTGATGCGCTGGCGGAGATCGGCGGGCAGTTTACTATCGCCAGACAGATCCCCGGCAAAGAGGAGTTCTACGAAACGCTGCGCTATTACCGCCGGATGATCGAGGTGACGGGTGTCGAGCTACGGCTCAACCATTTTGTCAGCGCGGCGGATCTGATCGGTTTCGACGAGGTGATCCTGGCAAGCGGGATCGTACCGCGCACGCCTGCGATCGAGGGCATCGATCATCCGAAGGTATTGAGCTATCTGGATGTATTAAGGGACAAAGCGCCGGTTGGCGAGAAGGTGGCGATCATCGGCTGCGGCGGGATCGGTTTTGATACCGCGATGTATTTAAGCCAGCCGGGCGAAGCCACCAGCCAGAACATCGCTGAGTTCTGCGTAGAATGGGGCATTGATACCAGCCTCAGTCAGTCCGGCGGCTTACGCCCGGAAGGGCCGCAGTTGCCGAAAAGCCCGCGTCAGATTGTGATGCTCCAGCGTAAAGCCAGCAAGCCGGGTGAAGGGCTGGGGAAAACCACGGGCTGGATCCACCGCGCCACCCTGCTCTCGCGCGGGGTGAAGATGATCCCCGGGGTGAGCTACCAGAAGATCGACGACGACGGGCTGCACGTGCTGATCGGCGGTGAGCCGCAGCTGCTGCGCGTGGATCATGTGATTTTGTGTGCCGGCCAGGAGCCGAAGCGCGATCTGGCGGATCCGCTGCGCGAGGCGGGGAAAACGGTGCATTTGATTGGCGGGTGCGATGTGGCGATGGAGCTGGATGCGCGGCGCGCGATTGCGCAGGGGACAAAACTGGCGCTGAGTATTTAACGGCATCGCCCGGTGGCGCTTCGCTTACCGGGCCTACAATGGCCTCGGACCCGTTGGCCC
>NZ_JBLVXX010000009.1:10996-148060 GCF_048283985.1 Enterobacter cloacae complex sp. 6730903
CCGAGGTTAGTCGTCGGCAGCGTCAGATGTGTATAAGAGACAGTCGCTTACCGGGCCAACGGGTCCGAGGCCATTGTAGGCCCGGTAAGCGAAGCGCCACCGGGCATTTGAAACCGTAGGCCTGTACAAGCGAAGCGCCGCCAGGCAAAGCGATCTTACCGACGACGCCCCAGCTTCACCGATTTCAGCACCACGAATTTGTTATTGGTGGCAATGGTGACGCAGTTGCCGAAAATCTTCTTCAGCTTGTGGAAGTAGTCCAGGTGGCGGTTGGCCACGATATACAGCTCGCCGTTGATTTTCAGGCAGCGGCGCGCGTGGTGGAACATCTCCCACGCGACGTTATCCGTCAGGGCGTGCTTCTGGTGGAACGGCGGGTTACAGAATACTGCGTTGAAGCGGAAAGGCTCCACGCCCGACAGCGCGTTATTGATCATAAATTCGCAGCGATCCAGCGCTTCAGGCAGGTTGGTTTCCACGTTCAGACGGCTGGACGCTACCGCCATTGGCGATTCGTCGCTGAACACCACGCTGGCCTCCGGGTTCTTCGCCAGCAGCGTCAGGCCAATCACGCCGTTACCGCAGCCGAGATCCACGATTTCCCCTTCCAGGTTTTCCGGCAGATGTTCCATAAAGAAGCGTGCGCCGATATCCAGACCGGTACGGGAGAAAACGTTCGCGTGGTTGTGGATAGTCCAGTCGGTGCCTTCCAGTTTCCAGCTCAGCGTTTCTGGCGCGTCGGCCAGCGCCGGTGCGCTGAAGGTACAGTTGATCAGGCGCGCTTTCTTCCAGGCAAGCGTCGTGGTGGTCGGGCCGAGCACTTTCTCGAACAATTCCAGCGTCGAGGTGTGAATATCGCGCGCTTTGGCGCCCGCGATGATGCGCGTATCCGGCGTCACGACCTTACGCAGCGCGCGAAGCTGCTGCTCCAGCAGCGCCATGGTTTTGGGCACTTTAATCAGCACCACGCCCGGCGCCTGCGGGTAGTCCGCGGTGCTGTCGAGGAACTTCACGCTGGATTCTTCGATATCGTTGTGACGCAGGTTTTCACGCGTCGCCAGCTCGCTTAAGTAAGAATCACCGATACTGTAAGGCGCATGTTCCGCCAGCGCGCAGGCCAGCGCGCCAAACGCGTCATTCAGGATCAGAACCGGGCCGCGGATTTCAGTCCCATCCAACTGTTGCAGCAGATATTCATCCGCCGCTTCCCACGCCTGAAGCGGGTTAACGTCGTCCGTTTCCGGGAAACGTTTAAGGTTGAGTGAACGGAAACCGTTGTCTAAGTGGCTCATCGGCCCTCCTGAATGGTAAAATTTGGCGTATCCCTGAAAAGGGTGCGTGAGTATACCCGTTTTATTGTCGATTTGGGGCGTTGATGAACCAACTTACTTATCTCCAGGGCTACCCGGAACATTTACTTTCCCAGGTTCGTGACCTGATTGCCGGGGGAAAGCTCGGCGCGGTGCTGGAAAAACGCTACCCGGGCACGCATGATTTCGCGACTGACAAAGCCCTCTGGCAGTATACGCAGGATCTGAAAAACCAGTATCTGAAGAGCGCCCCGCCGATCAACAAGGTGATGTACGACAACAAGATCCACGTGCTGAAAAACGCGCTCGGCCTGCATACCGCCATCTCCCGCGTACAGGGCGGCAAACTGAAGGCCAAAGCGGAGATCCGCGTCGCGACCGTCTTTCGCAATGCGCCGGAAGCCTTTCTGCGGATGATCGTGGTGCACGAGCTGGCGCACCTGAAAGAGAAAGAGCACGACAAAGCGTTCTACTCCCTGTGCTGCCATATGGAGCCGCAGTACCACCAGCTGGAGTTTGATACCCGTTTGTGGCTGACGCATTTATCGTTAAAGAGTAATGCGCAGTAGCGCACGCGAAATGTCATGATGACGTGCTACAGTGGCTTTAGGTTCCCTGCTACGGAGTACGTAAACGTTTATGATACGTTTCGCAGTCATCGGTACGAACTGGATCACGCGCCAGTTCGTCGACGCCGCCCACGAAACCGGCAAATATAAGCTCACCGCAGTCTATTCCCGCAGCCTTGAGCAGGCGCAGAGTTTTGCGAATGACTACCTGGTTGAACATCTGTTCACCTCGCTCGATGAGATGGCGCAAAGCGACGCCATTGACGCGGTCTATATCGCCAGCCCGAATTCTCTGCACTTCCCACAAACGAAGCTGTTCCTCAGCCACAAAAAGCATGTGATCTGCGAGAAGCCGCTGGCCTCGAATATTGAGGAAGTGGAAGCCGCCATTGCGCTTGCCCGCGAAAACCAGGTGGTGCTGTTTGAAGCATTCAAAACCGCCAGCCTGCCGAACTTCCTGCTGTTGCAGCAGTCCCTGCCGAAAATTGGCAAAGTGCGTAAAGCCTTTATCAACTACTGCCAGTATTCCTCGCGCTACCAGCGCTACCTGGACGGCGAAAACCCGAACACCTTTAACCCGGCCTTCTCGAATGGCTCAATTATGGATATCGGTTTTTACTGCCTGGCCTCTGCGGTCGCCCTGTGGGGTGAACCGCACGGCGTAACGGCCACCGCCAGCCTGCTGGAGAGCGGCGTGGATGCACACGGCGTTGTGGTGCTGGACTACGGTGATTTCAGCGTGACGTTGCAGCACTCGAAGGTCAGTGACTCCGTACTGCCAAGCGAAATTCAGGGCGAAGACGGCTCGCTGGTGATCGAAAAAATCTCCGAATGCCAGAAGCTGAGCATTGTTCCGCGCGGCGGCAAAGCGCAGGAGCTGACGCAGCCTCAGCATATTAACACTATGCTCTATGAGGCAGAGGTCTTCGCCCGTCTGGTAGAAGACAACGAAGTGAACCACCCGGGGCTGGCGATCAGCCGCACCACGGCGAAGCTGCAAACGGAGATCCGCCGACAGACTGGCGTGATTTTCCCCGCAGACGGCGTGAATGTGGAAGCCGTCGCGTAAAGCTGTGTAATGAAATCGTGCAGACCATTGACGAAACCGATGGTCTGACATAATTTGTTACCTGCAAAGGGGAGTAACTTCTTCGCCGGTGGATCGTCATTACGATGCGTGCAAAACCGCATCCGGTCGCCGGGCAACCTTCGTGGTTGTAAGTGAGACCTTGCCGGAAGGCGAGGTCTATGCATAAAAAGCTAACGGCTATCGTCTTCTGACCATAGCCGTTTTTGTTTTTTATGTGTAAGGAAAATAGTATGCATTCTGTCGGCACTCCAATGCTGTGGGGCGGATTCGCGGTTGTCGTGCTCATCATGCTGGCAATCGACCTCTTTTTGCAGGGCCGTCGCGGCGAGCACGGCATGAGCGTTAAGCAGGCCGCCGTCTGGTCGCTGGTATGGGTTACCCTCTCACTTCTCTTCTGCGCCGCCTTCTGGTGGTATCTGGCCTCAACCGAAGGCCGCGCGGTGGCCGATCCTCAGGCACTCGCCTTCCTCACCGGCTATCTGATTGAAAAAGCGCTGGCGGTTGATAACGTCTTCGTCTGGCTGATGCTGTTCAGCTACTTCGCCGTGCCTGCGGCTCTGCAACGCCGCGTGCTGGTGTACGGCGTGCTGGGCGCTATTGTCCTGCGTACCATCATGATCTTCGCCGGTAGCTGGCTGATTACCCAGTTCGAATGGCTGCTGTATGTGTTTGGTGCGTTCCTGCTGTTCACCGGGGTCAAAATGGCGCTGGCGAAAGAAGACGACACCGGTATCGGTGATAAGCCGCTGGTGAAGTGGATCCGGGGTCATCTGCGCATGACGGACAAGATCGAGAGCGAGCATTTCTTCGTGCGTAAGAACGGCCTGCTGTTCGCCACCCCGCTGCTGCTGGTGCTGATTCTGGTCGAGCTGAGCGACGTGATTTTCGCGGTGGACAGTATCCCGGCTATCTTCGCGGTCACTACCGACCCGTTCATCGTTCTGACCTCGAACCTGTTCGCCATCCTCGGCCTGCGTGCGATGTACTTCCTGCTGGCGGGCGCGGCAGAGCGCTTCTCAATGCTGAAGTACGGCCTGTCGGTGATCCTGGTGTTTATCGGTATTAAGATGCTGATCGTTGATTTCTACCACATCCCGATCGCCATTTCGCTCGGCGTGGTGTTTGGCATTCTGCTGGTGACGCTGATTATCAATACCTGGGTTAACCGCCAGCACGATAAGAAGCAGCAGGCTTAGTGCAACGTTCGGTGCGGGCTGATGCCCTCACCCCAACCCTCTCCCACAGGGAGAGGGGGAAATGCAATGCAGGCCGGGTAAGCGCAGCGCCACCCGGCACTTTCGTTAACCAATAGTTAAAAAACATGACGCAACACGTAAAATCCAGCATTTTACGCTTCCCTCCTTTCACGCATTCCCTATACTCGACCAGGCAAACATTTACTTACATCCGGAAATAAATGTGACTTAGAGCACATCCAGGATGGAACGCAATTTCACTCAGGAATAACGTATGAGCACACAATCACGCGGTCTGTTCGCGCGCCTGGCGCAGGGCAGTCTTGTAAAACAAATTCTGGTCGGGTTGGTACTGGGTATTCTGCTGGCGATGGTGTCAAAACCTGCTGCGGAGGCCACGGGGCTGCTCGGCACCCTTTTCGTTGGCGCACTGAAGGCCGTCGCCCCGGTACTGGTGCTGATGCTGGTGATGGCGTCGATTGCCAACCACCAGCACGGACAAAAAACCAACATTCGCCCTATTCTGTTCCTGTATCTTCTGGGAACCTTCTCTGCTGCCTTAACGGCCGTGGTGTTTAGCTTCCTGTTCCCGTCCACGCTGCACCTGACCAGCGCGGCCGGTGATATCACCCCGCCGTCCGGGATTGTGGAAGTGCTTCGCGGTCTGCTGATGAGCATGGTCTCTAACCCTGTCACCGCGCTGATGAACGGAAACTACATCGGCATCCTGGTCTGGGCGATTGGTCTGGGCTTCGCGCTGCGTCACGGCAACGAGACCACGAAAAACCTGGTCAACGATTTGTCCAACGCCGTGACCTTCATGGTGAAGCTGGTGATTCGCTTTGCACCAGTCGGTATTTTCGGCCTGGTTTCTTCGACGCTGGCCACCACCGGTTTCGACGCACTGTGGGGCTACGCGCAGCTGCTGGTCGTGCTGGTCGGCTGTATGCTGCTGGTGGCGCTGGTGATCAACCCGCTGCTGGTGTTCTGGCAGATCCGCCGCAACCCGTATCCGCTGGTGCTGACCTGCCTGCGTGAAAGCGGCGTGTATGCCTTCTTCACCCGCAGCTCGGCGGCAAACATTCCGGTCAACATGGCGCTGGCGGAGAAGCTGAATCTGGATCGCGATACCTATTCGGTGTCGATTCCTCTGGGTGCAACCGTGAACATGGCAGGTGCGGCGATCACCATCACCGTGCTGACGCTGGCGGCGGTCCATACGCTGGGTATTCCGGTGGATCTGCCAACCGCGCTGCTGCTGAGCGTCGTTGCATCACTGTGTGCCTGTGGCGCATCCGGCGTGGCGGGCGGCTCGCTGCTGCTGATCCCGCTGGCCTGTAACATGTTCGGTATCCCGAACGAGATTGCCATGCAGGTTGTCGCGGTCGGCTTCATTATCGGCGTATTGCAGGATTCCTGCGAAACCGCGCTGAACTCCTCTACCGACGTGCTGTTTACCGCAGCGGCCTGTCAGGCGGAAGACGCACGTTTAGCGAAGAACGCCCTGCGAGGTTAACAGCAAAACGGCAACCCTAAGGTTGCCGTTTTTAGTGTTTGTACCCTCTCCCCGTGGGAGAGGGCCAGGGTGAGGGCACCAGACCGCACCGATTACAGCGTCACACCACTCTTAAAGATCGCCAGCTCGCGGAAGTCGTTCTTCTCGTTGCAGGTCTGCCTGCCGCTGGCAAATTCCACAATCGTGTCCACAAATTCGCTCAGCAGCTGCGGCATCGCTTTGCCGTGGATCAGCTGGCCGGCATCAAAGTCGATCCAGTGCTTTTTCTTCGCCGCCAGTTCGCTGTTAGTGGCGATTTTTACCGTTGGCACAAATCCGCCGTACGGCGTGCCGCGCCCGGTACTGAACAGCACCATGTGACAGCCCGCGCCCGCCAGCGCACTGGTGGCGACCGCATCGTTGCCCGGTGCGCTCAGCAGGTTCAGACCGTGCGTTTTCAGCCGTTCACCGTAGCGCAGCACGTCCACCACCTGGCTGGCGCCCGCTTTCTGGGTGCAGCCCAGGGATTTCTCTTCCAGCGTGGTGATCCCGCCCGCCTTGTTGCCCGGCGACGGGTTCTCGTAAATCGGCTGGTTATGGGCGATAAAGTAATGTTTGAAGTCGTTGACCATGGTGACGGTCTTCTCAAACGTCTCTTCGTCACGGCAGTGGCTCATCAGAATGCGCTCTGCGCCGAACATCTCCGGCACTTCGGTCAGCACCGTGGTGCCGCCGTTGGCGATGACGTAATCTGAGAAGCGGCCCAGCATCGGGTTAGCGGTAATACCGGAAAGCCCGTCAGACCCGCCGCACTCCAGGCCAAACTTCAGTTCACTCAGCTTGCCCGGCTCGCGCTTGTCGTGACGCATCACCTCATACAGCTGGTGCAGCTGTTCAACGCCTGCTTCCACTTCGTCGTCCTGGTGCTGACACACCATAAAGTGCACGCGCTCAGGATCGAACTCGCCCAGCGTGTCGCGGAAGGCGTCGACCTGATTGTTTTCACAGCCGAGGCCAATCACCAGCACCGCCCCCGCGTTCGGGTGGCGTACCATATTTTGCAGCATGGTGCGGGTATTGATGTGGTCGTCGCCCAGCTGGGAACAACCATAGGTGTGGCTGAACAGATGCACGCCGTCGGTGCCTTCAGCATTGTTAGTCTCTTTCAGGAAACGCGTCTGAATTTGACGCGCGATCCCGTTCACGCAGCCGACGGTCGGGAGGATCCACAGTTCATTGCGGATCCCCACCTCCCCGCTGGCGCGGCGGTAGATCTGCACCTCACGATCGGCCGCCTGTCCTTCTTCTGGCTGGAAGTCAGGTTGATAGCTGTACTCGTCCAGATCGCTGAGATTGGTGCGGGTATTGTGGGAATGAATGTATTCACCCGGCGCAATATCCGCCAGCGCATGAGCGATGGGCAAACCGTACTTCACCACGTTCTCCCCTTTCGCGATGGGGATCAGGGCAAACTTATGTCCACGTCCAATGGCCTGGCGTAACGTCACCGACTGGTTGTCGAAGGTCACTTCCGTCCCTTCGGCTAAATCGGCCAGCGCGACGGCAACGTTATCCAGCGAATGGATTTTGATGTATTGCATATCAACCTCAAACGGCCTTAGTTCAGTTCAATGGCGAAGTAGTCACGCGCATTGTTAAAGCAGATGTTTCTCACCATTTCGCCCAGCAGCTGGATATCCGCTGGCGCTTCGCCCGCGTGCACCCAGCGGCCAATCATCTGGCACAGAATGCGGCGGAAATATTCATGGCGGGTATAGGAGAGGAAACTGCGGCTGTCGGTCAGCATGCCAACGAAGCGGCTCAGCAGGCCGAGCTGCGCCAGCTGCGTCATCTGACGCTCCATGCCGTCTTTCTGATCGTTAAACCACCAGCCGGAACCGAACTGCATCTTGCCCGGCATCCCTTCGCCCTGGAAGTTGCCGATCATGGTGCCCAGCACTTCGTTATCGCGCGGGTTCAGGCAGTACAGAATGGTTTTTGGCAGCAGGTTTTGCTCGTTCTGTTTGCTCAGCAGTTTTGACAGCTCTTCCGCCATCGGACGGTCGTTGATGGAGTCAAAGCCTACGTCCGCGCCCAGCAGTTTGAACTGACGCTGGTTGTTATTACGCAGCGCGCCGATGTGATACTGCTGAACCCAGCCGCGACGGGCATATTCCGCACCGAGGAACACCAGCACCGCGGTTTTAAACTGCGCCACTTCGTGCTCGCTCAGGGCTTCGCCGGAGAGACGACGCGCCAGAATGCTGTCCAGCTCAGCTTCGCTGGATTCCGCGAACAGCACTACGTCCAGCGCGTGGTCAGACACTTTACAGCCGTGTGCGGCAAAGTGATCCAGACGTTTGGTCAGCGCGGTTTGCAGATCGGAAAAACGACGGATATCGGTATCAGACACTTCCGCCAGCTTCGCCATGTAGTCGTTAAAGGTCGGCAGCTCGATGTTGAAGGCTTTATCCGGGCGCCAGCTTGGCAGCACTTTGATGTCAAACGTGCTGTCCTTCGCGACAACCGCGTGGTGCTCCAGAGAGTCGACAGGATCGTCGGTGGTGCCCACCATCTTCACGTTCATCTGCTTCATGATACCGCGCGCCGAGAAGCTATCCTGCGCCAGCAGTTCGTTGCACTGATCCCAGATTTCATCCGCCGTGGCGGGAGAGAGCAGCTTGCCGGTGATACCAAACGGACGACGCAGTTCGAGGTGCGTCCAGTGGTATAACGGGTTACCGATGGTGTGGGGAACGGTAGCCGCCCAGGCGTCAAACTTCTCGCGATCGGTAGCGTCGCCGGTACACAGGCGCTCGGCCACGCCGTTGGTGCGCATTGCGCGCCACTTATAGTGGTCACCCTTCAGCCAGATATCATACAGGTTTTTGAAACGGTAATTTTCGGCAACCTGCTGCGGCGGTAAATGGCAGTGGTAGTCGAAAATCGGCTGGTCTTTTGCGTAGTCGTGGTACAGGCGGCGAGCAAATTCGGTATCTAACAGAAAATCGTCGGTCATAAACGGTGTCATTATCGTCTTCCTCATTACGGGAGCGTCAGAAAGCTTATGTTCAGATGCTGCAAAGTTATCACACCAATTTCCAGAGTCCGACGTTTTTTTCGTGAGTTAGATCAATAAACGTCGACAAATAAATTACCCTCAAAGGGGTAAACCCTCACGCAGGCCGCGCCAGTTCTGGCTTTGCGCGCGCCGCATAATGTCCCTACAAAGATTCACACTTTTGTGATGTCACTCACCTTTTAAAGTTGTATGACAAGTTATCTTTTCGCCGTCGCAAACTATAAGCCGACGGAATGCATTACCGGTGTTTGATACATCGGATTTAACGGTACGGAAGCCGACTTAGCACGATTACTTATGGCAAGGTTCGGGCCGTTCCGGGACAGGTTCCCGGTTACGCCCCTCCCGTTACAGAACAGCTCCCGGCAACGGTTGAGTTGTTGCCGTGTCCCGACACGGAAATAACATAACGATGAGGTTTTACATGCGTAAAATTAAAGGGTTACGTTGGTACATGATCGCACTGGTGACGCTCGGCACCGTGCTGGGCTACCTGACACGTAACACCGTGGCAGCAGCGGCGCCAACGTTGATGGAAGAGTTACATATCTCCACGCAGCAATACTCTTACATCATTGCGGCTTACTCTGCCGCTTACACCGTAATGCAGCCTGTTGCAGGTTATGTTCTTGATATTCTGGGTACAAAAATTGGTTATGCCTTCTTCGCTGTAGCCTGGGCCGTCTTCTGTGGGGCGACCGCGCTGGCCGGCAGCTGGGGCGGACTGGCGCTGGCGCGTGGTGCGGTTGGTGCTGCCGAAGCGGCGATGATCCCCGCAGGTCTGAAAGCCAGCTCTGAATGGTTCCCGGCAAAAGAACGTTCAATCGCTGTCGGTTACTTCAACGTGGGCTCCTCCATCGGGGCGATGATTGCTCCGCCACTGGTGGTGTGGGCGATTGTGATGCACAGCTGGCAGATGGCGTTCATCATCTCCGGTGTGCTGAGCTTTGCCTGGGCCATGGCGTGGCTGATCTTCTATAAACACCCGCGCGACCAGAAAAAGCTGTCTGACGAAGAACGTGACTACATCATTAATGGTCAGGAATCCCAGCATCAGACCGACAACGGCAAAAAGATGTCCGTCTGGCAGATCCTGGGCACCCGTCAGTTCTGGGGTATCGCCCTGCCACGCTTCCTGGCAGAACCGGCCTGGGGGACATTTAACGCCTGGATCCCGCTGTTCATGTTTAAAGTTTACGGCTTTAACCTGAAAGAGATCGCGATGTTCGCCTGGATGCCAATGCTGTTTGCAGACCTGGGCTGTATCGTCGGCGGCTACCTGCCACCGCTGTTCCAGCGCTGGTTTGGCGTGAACCTGATTGTGTCCCGTAAGATGGTGGTCACCATGGGCGCCCTGCTGATGATCGGCCCGGGCATGATCGGCCTGTTCACCAGCCCTTACGTGGCTATCGCCCTGTTGTGTATCGGGGGCTTTGCTCACCAGTCTCTGTCCGGTGCGCTGATTACGCTCTCTTCCGACGTGTTTGGTCGTAACGAAGTCGCTACCGCCAACGGCCTGACCGGGATGGCCGCCTGGACCGCAAGTACCCTGTTTGCGCTGGTGGTCGGCGCGCTGGCGGATACGATTGGTTTCAGCCCGCTGTTCGCGGTACTGGCTGTCTTCGACCTGTTGGGTGCGGTGGTTATCTGGACGGTGCTGAAAAGTAAATCCGCCGATGAACTGGCGAAAGAGTCCCTTGGGGGACCGGCGACGCAGAGTTAGCGTTGTTGTGCCAGGTGGCGGCTCCGCCTTACCCGGCCTACAAAATCCAATAAAATCGTAGGCCGGGTAAGCGCAGCGCCACCCGGCAAAATCTTCTCAAAAGCCGCCTCCGGGCGGCTTTTTTCATGGCGAAATCTGGAGAGTGGAACGCAAAAGTGGTATAACAAATCATTCGCCGTACCCTGCCTGGAGCGCATATGGAAATCACCGAATCACGTCGTTTATATCAACAACTTGCCGCCGAGCTGAAAGATCGCATCGAGCAAGGGGTCTATCTTGTCGGTGATAAACTTCCCGCTGAGCGTTTCATTGCGGATGAAAAAAGCGTCAGCCGCACGGTGGTCCGCGAAGCCATCATCATGCTGGAAGTGGAAGGGTATGTTGAGGTACGCAAAGGATCCGGCATTCATGTGATTTCCAGCCAGGCGAAACACTCCCCCACCCCGGACGAAAGTCTGGAATTTGCCAGCTACGGTCCGTTTGAGCTTCTTCAGGCTCGCCAGCTGATTGAAAGCAACATTGCGGAATTTGCTGCGACGCAGGTGACCAAGCAGGACATCATGAAGCTGATGGAAATCCAGGATCATGCGCGTAAAGAAAAATGTTTCCGCGATTCCGAATGGGACCTGCAATTCCACGTCCAGGTCGCCCTTGCGACTCAGAACACGGCGCTGGCGGCAATCGTTGAAAAAATGTGGACTCAGCGCGTTCACAACCCGTACTGGAAGAAATTGCACGATCACATTGATTCCCGCACGGTGGATAACTGGTGTGACGATCACGACCAGATTCTTAAGGCCCTGATTCGTAAAGATCCGCATGCGGCGAAACTGGCAATGTGGCAGCACCTGGAGAACACTAAACAGATGCTGTTTAATGAAACAAGTGATGACTTTGAATTTAACGCTGACCGCTATCTTTTTGCCGATAATCCGGTCGTTCACCTCGATACCGCGACCAATCTCGCAAAATAATCCCCCGAACGGCTGGCAGGCGCACCGCCGCGCCTTCCGGCCAGACAGGGTAAGAAAACCTCTATAGTGTCAGCCTTTGTAAAATTTCTCGCTCCCCTCCGTGGCTTACGCCAAAATCGTGTTTCCCCTCAAATTCTGTGACGCAGAACGTCGGGCTTTGTTACAATTGGATTCACTTCGTTATTTTGTAAGTTAGTGCTTGCTAACCAGCCAATTAACAGGGAACAGTGTTGGCCACACATCAATGTGTCCGCGAGCGACCATAATGAAATCATAACAATGTCGCCGTGCTGTATTTCCCGAATTACAGGCGTGACGTTAACCGATTTCCAGGAACACTGAATGGAACTTTTGACCCAACTACTGAACGCCCTCTGGGCTCAGGATTTCGAAACGCTGGCCAACCCGTCCATGATTGGCATGCTCTACTTTGTATTATTTATGATCCTGTTCCTTGAGAACGGTCTGCTGCCTGCTGCCTTTTTACCCGGCGACAGCCTGCTGGTGCTGGTCGGGGTGCTCTGTGCAAAAGGGGCGATGGCTTTCCCGCAAACGGTCCTGCTGTTGACCATTGCCGCCAGCCTGGGCTGCTGGGTGAGTTACATTCAGGGACGATGGCTGGGCAACACGCGAATCGTTCAGAACTGGCTTTCGCACCTTCCGGCACATTACCACCAGCGGGCGCACCACCTTTTCCATAAGCATGGGCTTTCCGCCTTGCTGATCGGTCGCTTTATCGCATTCGTACGCACCCTGCTGCCCACCATTGCGGGCCTGTCCGGCTTGAGCAGCACGCGCTTCCAGTTCTTTAACTGGATGAGCGGCTTGCTGTGGGTGCTGATCCTGACCACGCTCGGCTACGCGCTGGGTAAAACGCCGGTCTTTATGAAATACGAAGACCAGTTGATGTCTTGCCTGATGCTGCTGCCCGTCGTTCTGCTGGTGTTTGGCCTGGTCGGGTCCCTGGTCGTACTGTGGAAGAAGAAATACGGAGCCAGGGGTTAACGATGGTTATCTCCCCGCTCGCGCTGCGCCGCTTCTCTTACGCCATCGTCGCGCTGATGATGTTCAGCGCTCTTATCCTGCTGTGGTCTGCGCTACAGCATCAGGAGTCGACGCTGGCTATCCGTCCTGTGAGCCAGGGAACCAGCGTGCCGGATGGTTTTTCCATCTGGCATCATCTGGACGCGAACGGGATCCGCTTTAAGAGCATCACGCCGCAAGACGATGTGCTGCTGATAAAATTTGACTCCAGTGCGCAAAGCGCCGCGGCGAAAGCCGTGCTGGACCGCACGCTGCCGCAGGGTTACATCATTGCGCAACAGGATGATGACAGCCACGTCGCCTCCTGGATGTCACGGTTACGCGACACGTCGCATCGATTTGGTTAACGACTAATATTCCGAATATTTTCACCTACTTTGGTGAAACTCCCGTTTACTTACTATGCTTAAGTACGCGGAGCACCCCTCAGATGTTCTCCGCTTTGTTCTGGAACACGGCTTACGCCGTAACACAATGGAAGGTTTCTATAATGAAATACCGCATCACTCTGGCTCTGGCCCTTTTTTCTTTAAGCACAGCTTCCTTCGCTATGTCTCTTTGTCAGGAGAAAGAACAGGATATCCAACGCGAAATCAGTTATGCCGAAAAGCATAACAATCAGCATCGGATCGACGGGCTGAAAAAAGCGTTGAGCGAAGTGAAAGACAACTGTACGGACAGCAAGCTGCGTGCCGATCATCAGAAAAAAATCGCTGAACAGAAGGACGAGATAGCCGAGCGCCGTCAAGACCTTCAGGAAGCGAAAGCTAAAGGTGATGCGGAAAAAATTGCCAAGCGCGAGAGGAAGTTGCAAGAGGCGCAGGACGAACTGAAAGCGCTGGAAGCTCGCGATTATTGAGTTAACGGAAATCTCAACAGGAGAGAATCATGTCAAAAGATACAACTTCAGAAAATCTGCGCGCTGAACTGAAATCCCTGGCGGACACCCTGGAAGAGGTGCTGAACTCTTCTGCCGATAAATCGAAAGAAGAAGTAAGCAAACTGCGCAGCAAAGCGGAGCAGGCACTGAAAGAGAGCCGTTACCGTCTGGGTGAAACCGGTGATGCGCTGGCGAAACAGACCCGCGAAGCGGCAGCGCGCGCAGACGAATATGTACGTGATAATCCATGGACGGGTGTGGGTATTGGCGCCGCCGTGGGTGTGGTGCTGGGTGTCCTGCTGACGCGTCGTTGATTATGGAAGATCCACGTCACGCACAAGGGCCTGCTAAAAACGTCCTCGGCATCGGCCAGCGTATTCTGACAACGCTGGTCGGGATTGCCGAAACGCGCGTCCGGCTTGCGGTAGTGGAGCTGGAAGAGGAGAAAGCCAACCTCTTCCAGATGCTGCTCATGCTAGGGCTTACGATGCTCTTTGCCGCGTTTGGTCTGATGAGCCTGATGGTGTTAATCATCTGGGCTATCGATCCCCAATATCGTCTGAACGCGATGATTGCGACTACCGTGGTTCTGCTGGTGGCGGCGCTGATAGGCGGTATCTGGACCCTGCATAAAGCGCGCACGTCGACCTTCCTGCGCCATACGCGCCAGGAGCTGGCCAACGACCGCGCCCTGCTGGAGGATGATAAGTCGTGAGCGACAAAGCCGAACGTCAAAAGCGGAAAGCGTATCTGTTGAGCCAAATCCAGCAGCAGCGGCTGGATCTGTCTGCCAGCCGTCGAGACTGGGTTGAAGCCACGCATCGGTTTGACCGCGGCTGGAACACGGTCCTGAGCCTGCGCTCATGGGCGCTGGTCGGCAGCAGCGTGATGGCGATCTGGTCGGTTCGGCATCCTAACATGCTGATCCGCTGGGCACGCCGCGGCTTTGGCGCCTGGAGCGCATGGCGTCTGGTGAAAACCACGCTGCGACAGCAGCAGTTGCGGTGATAAAAGTAAAACGGTAACCCTGGTTACCGTTTTTTGTTTTTGCCCCCTCTCCCTGTGGGAGAGGGATGGGGTGAGGGCACCAGCCCGCACGCTCCCTTACTCAATATCTTTGAAGAAGATTGACAGTTTTCCTTGCTAACAATTACCACCCGCCCCGTTTACACTCCTCTCCATCGACAGCAAAGACGCGGTATCTACCCGAATTTGCACACAAATAACGTTTAGCCGCTGATGTGGTTTCCTGGAGAGTAAAATGAAAAAATTAGAAGATGTTGGTGTACTGGTAGCACGTATTCTGATGCCTGTTCTGTTCATCACCGCAGGCTGGGGCAAAATTACCGGCTATGCGGGCACTCAGCAGTATATGGAAGCGATGGGCGTGCCGGGGTTTCTGCTGCCACTGACCATTCTGCTTGAGTTCGGCGGCGGCCTGGCAGTCCTGTTCGGCTTCCTGACCCGCACCACGGCGCTGTTCACCGCAGGCTTTACCCTGCTGACTGCGTTCATCTTCCACAGCAACTTTGCGGAAGGCGTGAACTCCCTGATGTTCATGAAAAACCTGACCATCGCGGGTGGCTTCCTGCTGCTGGCTATCATGGGTCCGGGCGCCTACAGCATCGACCGTCTTCTGAATAAGAAGTGGTAAGCAGGCTATACTGATTACATTCAAAGCGAGGAGACATCTCCTCGCTTTTGCTATCTGACGGAGGAGTAAAAAATGGGACAACTCGTAGACGGCGTCTGGCAGGATGTCTGGTATGACACCAAATCCACCGGTGGACGCTTTAAGCGCTCTGTTTCGGCCTTCCGTAACTGGCTGACCGCCGACGGCGCACCCGGCCCGAGTGGCGAAGGGGGCTTTGCGGCGGAAAAAGATCGTTATCATCTGTATGTTTCTCTCGCCTGTCCGTGGGCGCACCGCACGCTGATTGTGCGCAAACTTAAAGGTCTCGAATCGTTAATTCCGGTTTCGGTGGTTAACCCGCTGATGCTGGAAAACGGCTGGACGTTCGACAGTGACTTCCCGGCCGCGACGGGGGATGAGCTTTATCATCACGATTTCCTGTATCAGCTCTATCTGCGCGCCGATCCGCACTACACCGGGCGCGTAACGGTGCCTGTGCTGTGGGACAAGAAAAACCAGACGATCGTCAGCAATGAATCCGCTGAAATCATTCGCATGTTCAATACCGCGTTTGACGCGCACGGTGCCCGCGCCGGGGATTATTACCCGGTTGAGCTGCGCGAGAAAATTGACGAGCTGAACGGCTGGATCTACGACAACGTCAACAACGGCGTCTATAAAGCAGGCTTTGCCACCAGTCAGGAAGCGTACGACGAAGCGGTCGGCAACGTGTTTGGATCCCTGGAGCGCCTGGAGCAGATCCTCGGCCAGCATCGTTATTTAACGGGCGATCGCCTCACCGAAGCAGACATCCGCCTGTGGACGACGCTGATCCGCTTTGATCCGGTATATGTCACCCACTTCAAGTGCGACAAGCACCGCATCAGTGATTACCTGAACCTGCACGGTTTCCTGCGCGACATCTATCAGATGCCAGGGATTGCGGAGACGGTCAATTTTGACCATATTCGCACCCACTATTTCCGCAGTCATAAGACCATCAACCCAACGGGCATTATCTCCATTGGCCCGTGGCAGGACCTGGATGAACCGCACGGGCGCGACGTGCGTTTCGGATAATTATTTAGGGAATCAATTGATTCCCTTTTTTAATTCACGGCATACATCTATCCTTACCTCGATCGCTTAGAAAACAAGTGATTGACTGATTAAGAGGCAAGGAAAAATGGACTGGTATTTAAAGGTACTGCGCAACTATTTTGGTTTTGGTGGCCGCGCCCGCCGCAAAGAGTACTGGATGTTCGTTCTGGTGAACTTCGTCCTGATTATGGTGCTGGGCATTGTGGACAAGATCCTCGGCTGGGAACGCGAGGGGGGTGAAGGCATTCTCACCACCATTTATGGTGTGTTAGTTCTGCTGCCTTCATGGGCCGTACTGTTTCGTCGTCTCCACGACACCGATCGTTCGGCGTGGTGGCTGCTGTTGCTGTTGATCCCGCTTATCGGCTGGATCGTGATTTTGATTTTCAACTGTCAGAGCGGAACGCCGGGCGAAAACCGCTTTGGTCCGGATCCTAAAGCAAGCGCGTAAATTCTGCCCGGTGGCGCTTACGCTTACCGGGCCTACGCTTATTTGTTGTGGTGGGCAAAGAGCTTGGGAATTTCACGCAAACACCATGATTTGGCTTCGCCCATGCTGTCACGACGCCACGCCATAATGATATCCACTTCGCTGGTGTATTCCGGGCTGACGACGCGCAGCCGCCCTTCTGCAATGTCCTTTTCGACAAACGGGTACGGCATCGTCGCCACGCCCAGCCCCGCCAGGAGCGCCTGCCGTTTGTCTTCCAGCGACGTTACCGTCAGTCGCGGCTGTTTATCCAGCAACTGTACCGTTAACACCGGGCGCTCTCGGGCGGTATCCGCGACCGCCACGCCGCGGTATTTCACGCGCGTGACCTCAGAGAGCGGCTCCGGCTCCTGATGGATCGGGTGATCCGGGGCGGCGACGTAGACGTTCATCACGCTGTACAGTTTGCGCGAATTGATTTCTGACGATGAGCGGAAATGCATGTCCGGCGCAATGACGATATCCGCCCTGCCCGTCTCAAGACGCTCCCACGCCCCGGCCAGCACCTCGGTGATGATCGACAGCTGGGTATTGGCTTTCGCGGCCAGTCTGTCCACCAGCGGGAACAGCGCCTCGGTGGGCACCAGCGCTTCGGTCACTAACGTCAGATGGGTTTCCCAGCCGCGGGCCAGCGCTTCGGCATCGGTCGTCAGCTTATCCGCCGCTTCCAGCAGCACACGACCGCGCTCCAGCAGCATCCGCCCAACGTTAGTGAATTTTGTTCGATGACCGGAACGATCGAAGAGCACAACATCCAGCTCCTCTTCCAGTTTTTGCATGGTATAGCTCAGGGCAGACGGAACGCGCCCCAGTTCATCTGCCGCCGCGGCAAAACTGCCGCGCCTGTCAATCGCGTCCATGACGCGAAGCGCCTCAAGCGTCAATGCTCTCTCTTTAGCCATCTCGTTCTCATTCAGGAAATTTGAACATACCAGGCAGAATATCTGGCTAACAATGCAGCGTCCATACCTTTACCATTGATTTAGTGTAAAGAGAGGTCAAGTTTATGATTACGACAAGAACAGCGAAACAGTGCGGACAAGCCGATTTCGGTTGGTTGCAGGCCCGCTACACCTTTTCCTTTGGACACTACTTTGACCCTAAACTCCTCGGTTACGCTTCACTGCGCGTATTGAATCAGGAAGTGCTCGCCCCGGGCGCGTCCTTCCAGCCGCGCACGTACCCTAAAGTCGATATCCTGAACCTGATCCTGGAAGGCGAGGCAGAATACCGCGATAGCGAGGGCAATCATGTCCAGGCGAAGGCTGGCGAGGCGCTGTTAATTTCCACGCAGCCAGGTATTAGCTACAGCGAGCATAACCTCAGCAAAGAAAAAACGCTGACCCGCATGCAGCTGTGGCTGGATGCCTGTCCGGAGCGGGAAAATCCGCTGGTGCAAAAGATCGATCTGAAGGGCGATCAACAGCAGCTGATTGCCTCGCCAGACGGCAGCAAAGGCAGCTTGCAGTTACGCCAGCAGGTGTGGCTGCACCATATCGAACTGAAAAAAGGTGAACAGGCGAGCTTCCAGCTTCATGGCCCGCGAGCCTATTTGCAGTCGATTCACGGAACGGTGCATGCGGTCACGCATACGGAAGAGAAAGAAGCGCTCACCTGCGGTGACGGGGCGTTTATTCGTGATGAAGCGAATATCACCCTGGTGGCCGATACGCCGCTGCGCGCGCTGCTGATTGATTTGCCGGTTTAAGATCAACACGCCCCCTCGCTCGATCGGTTCCCTCTCCCTGTGGGAGAGGGTTAGGGTGAGGGGTAACGGGTTGGATTAAATCACAACACCTTACTCGCCATAATCTCAATGATCTGTCGGTCCGTCGCCTGCATTGAGCGGCACGCCAGGGCGCACAGGTTAGAGATAGACTGTTCCACGTCGTGCGCCACAATCCCCTCGTTACCCGTCACCGCAGTATCATCCAGCGCCATCATCACGGCTTTCCAGGCGCTGGTGACGCTGGTCGAGACCTTCATTGCGCAGCTGTTAGAAGCCCCATCGCAGATCATCCCGCTCACGTCGCCGATCATACTGCCGATCGCCATGGCAATAGTCTGGTAAGAACCGCCCATCAGCCACGCCATCCCCGCCGCAGCCCCCATTCCGGCGGTTGTCGCCGCGCACAACGCGGACAACCGCGGAAGCTGGTAATGGATATAGATCGCCGACAGATGCGAGAGCATCAGCGCCCGCGCCAGCCGTTCGTCATCGGCCTGAACGTGCTCAGCCACCACCACCACCGGCATGGTGGCGGTGATGCCCTGATTCCCGGAACCCGAGTTGCTCATCGCCGGCAGCGTCGCGCCTCCCATGCGGGCATCCGAGGCTGCGCTGGTGCGGATCACAATGTCTGACCCCAGATCCTGCGCCATCCAGCCGCGTGCACGCTGTTTATTGAGCGTCGCACCAATGTGCAGCCCCCAGTTGCCACGCAAACCTTCTCGGGAAAGCGCATCGTTCAGCCGCCCCGCATCAAGAATAAAGCGGATCGCGTCGAACGGCACCTGCTCTACAAACTCAAGGATCTGCGACAGCGTGGTGGTCGAGAGTACCGCCAGCGGATCGTCGTTGTTCTGGCTCTGACGATCGTCAAGCCTGAAGCGCGTTTCGCCCTGACAAACTACCTCCACCACGCGAGTGTGTCCGCCAGCGATGGTCACCATCGCCGAGGATTCACCGACGTAAACGCAGGCGCGTGAATAGAGGATCTCCTCGCACGGCTCCTGCAATTTCACCTGCACCAGACCCGCGTTCAGCAGTGCTTTGGCGCGCGTTAGCGCCTCGGCCGACGCGTCTTTCAACACCTCCAGCCCGGCGTGGGCATTACCGCCTGTCGCCCCCAGCGCGGCCGCGATGGGTAAACCGACCATACCGGTGCCGGGCACCGTTACGCCAAGCCCGTTTTTCATCAGGTTCGGCGATACCCACGCCTCGATACGCGTCACCTCACCGGAAAGCTGTCCGGCAGCCATCGCGCACGCCAGCGCCAGCGAGACGGGTTCGGTACAGCCCAGCGCAGGCTTTACCTCTTCCTGCACGGCGCGAATAAAATGGTTCCATAAAGGATTAATTTGCTCAGACATCGTTACGACCTTATTTAACCTCATGAGAAGGCGAGGAAAGGAGAAACACAAAGCAGCAGCCCGGTAATCACAATAATCACCAGCGATACGCCTTTATATTTATGAAGTGCGGGCACTTTGTAGACCAGCCACGCCGGAATTAAGCAACCCACCATCCCGAAAATAGGGCTACAGATGGAGGTGAAGCTCAGCACCGGCGCGTTTAACACAATCGCGCTCCAGGCCAGCAGGATAGCGAACAGCATAATCCCGAGCTGGACGGCATTTTCATTGATTTTCTCCGCCGGCATTTTGCGGCGCAGGATGTTCATCACGATGCCCTGCGTCGCCTCACGAAAGCCGAGATAGACGCCAAAGAACGCGGTCATCACGGCAAAAATATTGAGGATCACGCTGACGATTTTGACCCAGCCCGCACCGTCACCGCTGATGAACTGTGCTGCGATAGCCAGGGCGGAAATATTCTGCTCGTAGGCTTTTACCGCCTCGTCGTGCCCCATCGCCAGCGTGAAGGAGACCGCGTAGAAAAAGACCGTCACAAACAGCACGCCAAAGGCGATATTCATTGCCCGCAGCGCTTTATGACGCGCCACCTCTACGGATTTTTCCCGTGAACGATAGGAAATCACCATCGGGCTTAATGTCTGAATAAACAGAATGGAGGTTAAGGTGAAAGGCAGCGTAATAATGGCGTTTTTAATCAGCAGGCCCATCGGCGGCAGCATACCGACGTTGGCTAAATGCCAGAGGCCAATCATCGAAAGCCCCAGCGCCGCCACCACAAATAATTTGGTCAGCACCATCAGGCTGGAGACTTTAAACAGCAGTTTTTCACCGCGCGACGATATGGCGACCAGAATGCAGATCAGGAATAAGCCGTAGAACGGATTTTCCGACAGCAAACCGTGGGTTACGCCGAAGGTGTGCAAATAGGAGGCGCTGTCGTTGGTGATAGCCGTGGAATAGACAAACATCCAGATCACCAGCATCACGAAATAAAGCGCACCCAATAAGATGCCCCAGTTTTTACCTAAATAACCGCTAATGACGCTCGGGTAATCTTTGCATTCCGGTGATTCCGCCAGCGTATTAATAAACAGGCGCTGGAACAGGTACATAGCCGGATAACCAATTATCGACGAGAGTAAAAATACCCACAGCCCCATTAACCCAACCTGCACCGGAAGAAAAACAATACCCGCGCCGATAGCCATCCCGATACTCATGATGACCCAGCCCGTATCGGTGCTGTCGAATTTGATCGCCTCTCGCCATTCGCTTTCGCTCATTCCCGCCCGCCTTGCCGCAGGGGAATCACTCACAATCACACTGCTGTTTGTTGCCATATTCATTGGGCACTCGCTTATTTTGTAGGGTAACTGGTTGTTTTTATAAGGTTCCGATCGCCAGCGATTGCGAGTCAGAAGGTACAGGTGTGAGTTATTGATATGGGAAGATCATATCCGGAGCGCGGGAGAAAAAAGTCACAAGTTTTATAGGGATTTTCTAAAGCGAGAGAAAAATATCACTTCGGGATAGCAGAAAGGAGAATAAGTTTTCTAAAATTGATGGCGTTCACAAAATTAAAAGCCTCCCCACTTGAGGAGGCTGAAGATGAAGCCTGTATTACATCGCCTGCGTAAACGTCCTCGAAATCACGTCCTGCTGCTGCTCGCGCGTCAGAGCGTTAAACCGCACCGCATAGCCTGAAACGCGGATCGTCAGGTTCGGATAATTCTCCGGATGGGCGACGGCATCCAGCAGCATCTCCCGGTTCATCACGTTGACGTTCAGGTGTTGCCCGCCCTCAATGGTCGCTTCGTGGTGGAAGTATCCGTCCAGCAGCCCGACAAGGTTGGTTTTGCGCACCGGCTCGTCCTTGCCCAGTGCCTGCGGCACGATGGAGAAGGTGTAGGAGATCCCGTCTTTGGCATAGGTGAACGGCAGCTTGGCGACCGAGGTTAACGACGCCACTGCCCCTTTTCTGTCGCGCCCGTGCATCGGGTTGGCGCCAGGCGCAAACGGCGTGCCGCCGCGACGTCCGTCCGGCGTGTTGCCGGTCTTCTGGCCGTAAACCACGTTTGAGGTGATGGTCAGGATCGACTGGGTCGGTACCGCGTTGCGGTACGTCGGCAGCGCCTGGATTTTTTTCATAAAGCGCTCAACCAGATCGCAGGCGATACTGTCCACGCGATCGTCGTTGTTGCCGTACTGCGGATAGTCGCCTTCGATGACGAAATCGACCGCCAGGCCAGTGTGGTCGCGCACCGGTTTTACCGTGGCGTACTTGATGGCCGACAGGGAATCCGCCGCCACCGACAGCCCGGCAATGCCGCAGGCCATGGTGCGGTAGACGTCCCGGTCGTGCAGCGCCATCAGCGAGGCTTCGTAGCTGTATTTATCATGCATATAGTGAATGAGATTCAGCGCGCTGATGTACTGCACCGCCAGCCAGTCCATGAAGTGATCGAGGCTCGCCATTACGGTGTCGTAATCCAGTACCTCATCCAGCAGCGGCTCGGTTTTCGGCCCCACCTGGATCTTCAGCTTCTCATCCACCCCGCCGTTGATTGCGTACAGCAGCGTTTTCGCCAGGTTGGCGCGTGCGCCGAAGAACTGCATCTGCTTGCCGATCACCATCGGGCTGACGCAGCAGGCAATGGCGTAGTCGTCGCTGTTGAAGTCGGCGCGCATCAGATCGTCGTTCTCGTATTGCTGCGAGGAGGTGACGATCGACACCTGCGCGGCGTATTTCTTGAACGCGATCGGCAGTTGTTCGGACCAGAGGATCGTCAGGTTTGGCTCCGGCGCAGGCCCCATGGTGTGCAGGGTATGCAGGTAGCGGAAGCTGTTTTTGGTCACCAGCGTACGGCCATCCAGCCCCATGCCGCCAATCACTTCCGTGGCCCAGATCGGATCGCCGGAGAAGAGCGTATCGAACTCCGGCGTGCGCAGGAAGCGTACCATGCGGATCTTCATGATGAAGTGGTCGATCAGCTCCTGGGCCTGCACCTCATTCAGCCTTCCTGCCTGCATGTCGCGTTCAATGTAGATATCAAGGAACGAAGCCGTGCGCCCCAGCGACATCGCCCCGCCGTTCTGGGATTTCACTGCGGCAAGGTAGGCAAAGTAGACCCACTGCACCGCTTCCTGCGCATTCATCGCCGGACGTGAAATATCAAAGCCATAGTTCGCCGCCATCTGCTGGATCTGGAGCAACGCCCGTTTATGCTCCGCCAGCTCCTCGCGCAGGCGGATCGTTGCCTCCAGATCTTCTCCGCGCTCCAGTTTCCCCTGGAGATCGGCGAACTGAAGTTCACGCTCGCGCACCAGATAGCTGATGCCGTACAGCGCCACGCGACGGTAGTCGCCGATGATGCGTCCGCGCCCGTAGCCGTCCGGCAGACCGGTCAGCACCCCCGATTTGCGGCAGCGCATCATCTCCGGGGAGTAAACGTCAAACACGCCCTGGTTGTGGGTTTTGCGCAGGTCGGTAAAGAGATATTCAAACTGCGGATCCATCTCGCGACCGTAGGCTTCGAACGAACTGCGGATCATATTGATCCCGCCGTACGGATGCAGGGCGCGCTTGAGCGGCTTGTCGGTTTGCAGACCGACGATCGTCTCCAGCTCCTGATCAATATAGCCCGGCCCGTGCGCGGTAATGGTGGTGGCGATGTTGGTGTCAAAATCCACCGGAGCGTGAGTGGCATTCTCCTGACGAATGCCGACCATCACCTTCTGCCACAGCGCCGTCGTTGCTGGCGTCGCCTGCGCGAGGAAAGCTTCATCGCCTTCATAAGGGGTGTAGTTATGCTGAATAAAATCGCGCACGTTAATGGCGTTTTTCCATTCTTCACCGCGAAACCCGGCCCATGCATCGCTGTAAGGCGCGACGCCCGTATCGATTGTTACTTTCATCAGATTCTCGCTTTATCAGGCGTAAGCCGCAGCCGGAGTAACCTTCCCAAGACGGAGGGCATCCAGCGCGATCATTTTTTCTTCATTGGTAGGGATCACCGCGCAGGCCGCGCGGGACGACTCGGTGGAGATCACGCGCTCGCCCGCGCTGCCCGGCAGGGCATTTTTGGACTCGTCGAGGATGATGCCAAACACCTTAAGATGCTCCACCACCAGCGCGCGGATAAGCACGGAGTTCTCACCGATCCCCCCGGTAAACACCACGCCATCCAGACGGTGCAGGGACGCGGCATGACCGGCGATATGTCGTGCAATCCGGTGGACAAAGGTCTTTATTGCCAGCCGCGCCCGCTCGTTGCCGTCATGCCAGGCTTTCTCGAGCGCGCGCAAATCGGAGGAGATGCCGGAGATCCCCAGCAGCCCCGACTCTTTGTTTACCACACGCTCCAGATCCTCGAATGACTGACCGGTCTGCCGGGCAATCCACGCCATCGCGCCAAAATCTACGTCGCCGCAGCGCGTGCCCATCACCAGTCCTTCAAGCGGCGTCATCCCCATGGACGTGTCCACGCTTACGCCGTTACGCACCGCGCAGATGGATGCCCCGTTGCCGAGATGGGCAATCACCAGGCCGCTGTCATCGGGAGAGAGCCCAAGAAGCGCGTGCGCCTGCGCCGACACGTAGCGGTGAGAGGTGCCGTGGAAACCGTAGCGGCGCACGCCCAGCTCATCAAAATAGCGGTACGGCAAGCCGTACAGATACGCCTGCGGCGCCATGGTCTGGTGGAAGCTGGTATCAAATACCGCCACCTGCTGCACGCCGGGGAACAGGCGCCCGGCGGCTTCCACGCCGCTCAGGTTGGCGTAGTTATGCAGCGGCGCCAGCGGGGAGACCTCGCGGATCTGCGCCATCACCTCTTCCGTGATCAGGGTCGACTCGCTGAAGAGGTCGCCGCCGTGGGCAATGCGATGGCCAATCAAGGCCACGCTGCCCATCAGGTTGCGTTTCTCCAGCTCCAGGGCGATGGCGGCCAGCGCCCCTTCGTAGTCCTGGTGAGCCAGTCTGACCGGCTCACCCCCATTGACGGAAATAAAGGCTTTTTCTGTGTTGATGCCGTCCGCAATGCCCGTCATCAGGGCATCGCAGCCTGCGGCGTCCAGCACCGAGAACTTAACAGAGGACGATCCGCAGTTAATGACCAGTACTACCGGAAACTCAATCATGGTATGGCTCCGCTCTTCCTGAGCTTTGGTTTAAAACAGTTTGTATACGATGTTCAGAATGGTCAGCAGGCCGACCACGGTTACGAAGATGTTCTCGGTCCGGCCTTTGTATTTCGCCAGCGCAGGCGCCTTGCGGATGGCGTACATCGGCAGCAGGCACAGCAGAGAGGCGATAATTGGCGCACCCATGGCTTCAATAAGGTCCAGGATGTTCGGGTTGGCGTAGGCCACAATCCAGGTGGAGCCCATGATGAAGACCATGCTGATGGTGTTCAGCTTGCCCACGGAGACTTTCTTCTTGTCGCCCTTGTAACCGAACTTGAGGATCAGACCGTTCAGCCCCTCCAGCGTGCCCAGATAGTGGCCGAAGAAGGATTTAAAGATAGCGACCAGCGCGATGATGGAGGCGCCGTATTCCAGCACCGTGGCGAACGTGGATTTACTGCCTGACATCGACGCGAAGTGGTTCGCCAGGTAAGAGAGCACCGGAATGTTCTGCGCTTTGGCGTCCGCCATGTTCTGCGGAGAGAGCGTAAACAGGCAGCTAAAGGCGAAGAACATCACCACCGCCACCATCAGCAGGCTGGCGCGACCGATGATTTTGGAACATTTCTGCTCGGTAAACTCTTTTCCGAACTCCGGCTCGTACTCTTCGCGCTTGGAGACCACAAACGAGGAGACGATAGGCGAGAAGTTGAAGGAGAAGACCATGATGGAGATGCCCAGCCACACCGTGACCAGAATGCCGTCATGACCGGTGAAGGCGATATCGCTCAGGTTAACCTGGTCGATCACCGCCGAGTTCCAGTACGGGATCAGCGAGAGCGAAATCAGCACCAGGCTGGCGATGAACGGGAACACCAGGTAGCTCATCACCTTCACCATCAAGTCTTTACCGAACCAGATAACAAAGGCCATCAGCAGCAGCAGGAACAGCGCCACCACGCCGCGATTCAGGGCGGGCATCTGGAGTTGGTTTTCCCAGAAGGTCATAAAGGTGTTGGTAATGGTGACGCCGTAAATCCACAGCAGCGGGCAAATGGCAAAGAAGTAGAGGAAGGTGATCACCACCCCGCCGGTCTTACCAAAATGCTCTTCCACCGTTTCGGTGATGTTGCCGGAGACGTTACTGCCGGACAAACACAGACGCGCCAGCGCGCGGTGGCAGTAAAAGGCAATCGGGAACGCGAGTACCAGCATCAGCAGGATGGGGATCAAGCCGCCAAAGCCTGCACGGATAGGGAAGAACAGCACGCCTGCGCCAATGGCGGTACCAAACAGGCCGAGCGTCCAGGTGGTATCCGATTTACGCCAGGTGGACGTTTTTGTCTGGCCAACGATAATGCTTTCTGTGTTGCTCATAAGTCATCCTTTATGCGTCAACGAAGCCGGTAATTTGGGAAACACGGGAGAGATCAATATTGCCACCGGAAATAATGCAGACGGTTTTTCGGCCCTGAATATAGTGGTCCAGCTTGCCGCTTAATAACGCCGCGCACGCCAGCGCACCGGCACCTTCCGTGACCACTTTATTTCGCTGAATAAGCGCGATCATGCTGTTGCGAATCTCGTCTTCACTGACCAGCACAATGTCATCGACTAATTCACGAACAATTTCGAAGGTTAATTTACCCGGGCGAGACACGTCGCAGCCGTCGGCTAATGTGCCGGTGACGCGATGGTTGGTTATTTCTCCCGCCTGATACGATGCCGCCATTCCGTGCACGTTTTCAGACTGCACGCCGATAATATTAATGGTCGGGTTGATGGATTTAATTGCTGTCGCAATACCGGCAATTAAACCGCCGCCGCCGATGGGGACAATCACGTTATCCACGTCATATAAATCTTCGAGGATTTCCAGGCCGATGGTGCCCTGCCCGGCAATGACTTTCGGATCGTCGTAAGGCGGGATAAAAATGCGCCCTTCCATCTCGACGATTTCGCTCACTTTGGCGATGGTGTCGTTAAAGTTTTCGCCGTGCAGCACCACTTCGGCGGAGTAGTCGCGCGTGGCGGCAACCTTGGATTTCGGCGCGCCCATCGGCATGACCACTTTGCCGTCGATGCCGAGCATGGCGCAGGAGAGAGAGACCCCCTGCGCGTGGTTCCCTGCGGAACAGGCCACCACGCCCTTGCGTTTTTCCGCATCGGTCAGCGAGCTTAATTTATTGAACGCCCCACGTATTTTAAACGAACCGGTACGCTGCATATTTTCAAATTTCAGGAATATCTCACCCTTACACCGTTCGCTCAGATAATTCGAGCGCGGCATTCCGGTTTTATAGATCTTTCCCGCCAGTCGTTTTCTGGCGTCCTGAATATCTTCAATGGTCACCGGGAGATCGTAAGTAATGTGCATAATATCCTCGTTATAATAATTCATTGTTTTCAGGCAAAGTCAGGGTATCAGAGCGTTAAAAAGCGTCGCTCCGGGTGTTTTAAATCATCATTATCTCTATCGTCGTTTTTCGGTATTCATCGACGAATATTGTTTTGCCAGTTCAACTAATATTGACGCCGATTTTTTAATACTGTAATTTTTTGACCACACGGCGGCATAACGCGCCACGGGTAATTCATCTTCCACAGGCAGGACAATAAACTGGTCCGAGCCGAATGGCGCAATCATGTCACGGGGGATCACCGTCAGGTAATCGGCATTGAGGACAAGGTTATAGATGGTGACGACGGAATCGGTCTGGACGATGTTTTCAATGCTGATGTGGTTGTCTTGCAGGGTGGTCAGGAGTTCGTTGTAGTAGCCCATATCGGTTTGCGGCATCACCCACTGCTCGTGCGTGAGCGATGCCAGTCTGGTCGGGCCGGTGCACGTTCGTGATTTACTCGCCACCAGCACAAACTCGGATTCAAACAGTGGCTCAACGTGAAGATCCTGAAGCTGCATCCCGTCGCTCAGCGTGCCGATGGCGAAATCCAGCCGGCCATCGCGAATGGCGGGCAGGAATGAAGAGAGCTGCGCTTCATACATTGAGACGCGCGCTTTCGGGAACACTTCCTTGAATTTTTTGATCATCCCGGACAGGAAGGTGAAGCCAATCAGCGACGGATAGCCGAAGGAGACGTCCATGACGGTACTGAAGCTGAGGCTGTTGATCTCGCTCACCATGTTTTTCATTTCGCGGGTGATCGACTCAGCGTAGGACAGCAGCACCTGACCGGCGGCAGTGAGTTTTACGCCGGTGTTCTTACGCACCATCACTTCCACCCCAAAGTAGGATTCGATGTCGCTGATGATTTTGCTGACGGCAGGTTGCGTCAGCCCCAGTTGTCTTGCAGCAGAACCTATGGAGCCACTTTTGATGACTTCCTGAAATACCACGAGGTGCTGTGTTTTCGGTAGAATAATAGTATTCATAATATTCTGCGCTTATTTCCCTATGACGCAGCGGATTCTACCCAATATTGTTTCAGGGGGTATGTGCTGTTACTCACAATTTGCCATGACGCCCTTTTTATCACTGCATTCAAAACCGATTTATCACCTTATTAATCAAACAGTTAAGCAACTTAAAATACGCAATTACGCTGATATTGATCAACAAAATCCGCAGTAATAAATTTATTTTATGGCAATAACCTGCGTGAATTTTTTTGCCTTAAAAATATTAATAAAGACTATCTTTCAGGCAATTAAAGGTTAATAAACCACCATTATTCTTTTAAAACATTTTTGTGGTTTATCAACTTTACCAGGAATATTTATTCAGTTCCCGGTTAAAGAGTGGGATATATCACACATTCACCAGAAGAATGTTTTTAGATTCAATATTAAATTATCAAATGAATAACATTCGGCATCACTGACCAAACATTTACAACATCTGCTCAACACTAAAATTTTCTAATTTTATAGCGTTAAATTTTGTGATTACGATCATGCGCAGCAGATGAAAGGAACGGATATCCGGACAGACAGTGAAATGTGCTTAGCGTCGCAAAATTGAGAATTGATGTCGTTTGGCGCTTCGCTTACCCGGCCTGCAACCTTCAGAAAGCAAAAACCCCGCCGAAGCGGGGTTTCGTAAGAAGTTGAAGCTGACCGATAAGCCGGGTTCTGTCGTGGACAGTCATTCATCTAGGCCAGCAATCGCTCACTGGCTCAAGCAGCCTACCCGGGTTCAGTACGGGCCGTACCATGTGAACCCCTATTTGGCCTTGCTCCGGGTGGAGTTTACCGTGCCACGGACTGTTACCAGCCGCGCGGTGCGCTCTTACCGCACCCTTTCACCCTTACCTGATCCCGCTTGCGCGGGCCATCGGCGGTTTGCTCTCTGTTGCACTGGTCGTGGGTTTCCCCCCCAGGCGTTACCTGGCACCCTGCCCTGTGGAGCCCGGACTTTCCTCCCCTCCGCCCGTCTCCCCCGAAAGGGACGACGACGAAGCGGCGACTGTCTGGTCAGCTTCGGCGCGCAGTATAGAGGGTTTGCGCGCCGCTGTCACCCCTGGCTACGCATGCCTACCTGCAATGTGGCCGCGATATTCCGCGAGGCGCGGTAAATGTTGTCATACGCTCCCTGGAACGCCTCTTCCAGTGAACCGATGCGTGTCAGTACGCTGAACACCGCGTCGATGCCGTGCTGATGCACCACACCCACATCCTGCGTCAGACTTCCGGCAATCCCGATCACCGGCTTATGGTATTTTTTGGCGACGCTCGCCACACCGACGGGCACTTTGCCATTAATGCTCTGGCTGTCGATGCGCCCTTCCCCCGTCAGCACCCACGTGCAGTCGTGAATATGTTCTTCAAGATTGAGCGCCTGAGTGACAATCTCGATGCCGCTTTTCAGCTCAGCGCCCAGGAAGGCCATCAGCGCCGCGCCCATGCCGCCCGCGGCGCCAGCCCCCGGAACCCGGTTGACGTCAATGCGCAGCGATTTTTTGATCACCCCGGCGTAGTGGCTAAGATTGGCGTCGAGTTCGAGGATCATCTCCTCCGTGGCGCCTTTTTGCGGGCCAAAGATACGCGACGCGCCGCTTTCACCCACCAGCGGATTCGTCACGTCACAGGCGACGCGGATTACGCATCCCTGAAGACGCGGATCGAGATCGGAAATATCAATCCGGTTAAGCGCCATCAGGCTGCCGCCGCCGTAGCCGATCTCCGTCCCGTTCGCATCCGTAAACCTCGCGCCCAGCGCCTGCATCATACCCGCGCCCCCATCGTTGGTTGCGCTCCCGCCGATACCGATAATGATGTTGCGCGCGCCTTTATCCAGCGCGCTGAGGATCAGCTCCCCCGTCCCGCGCGACGTCGTGACCAGCGGGTTACGCTGCGCGGGAGGAACAAGCACCAGGCCGCTGGCGGCGGCCATCTCGATAAACGCGGTGGTACCGTCGCCCGAGATCCCCCAACTGGCCTTCACCTTTTCCCCTAACGGGCCGGTGACGACAGCCTGCTGCCAGGTGCCCTGCGTCGCAGCGATCATCGCTTCAACCGTACCTTCTCCGCCGTCAGCAACGGGAACAGACACGTAATGAGCGTCGGGGAAAATTTCCCGAAATCCTTTTTCTATCGCCTGCGCCACCTCGGTGGCAGACAGGCTTTCTTTATAAGAGTCTGGCGCGATTACGATTTTCATAGTTGTATGCCTGAGCCGTAGGCCCGGTAAGCGTAACGCCACCGGGCAGGACGTCATTAGCGAGCAATTTCAACCTTCGCCAGTTTTTCGTAATAGCACGCTAACGCGCTGTGATCGGCGGTACCCAGACCGTCCGCACGCAGCGCCTGCATCATCTCCATGACGGCGGCAGTCAGCGGCAGCTGCGCGCCCACGCCGTGGGAGGTATCCAGCGCATTCGCCAGATCCTTAATGTGCAGATCGATGCGGAAGCCCGGCCTGAAGTTACGATCCATCACCATCGGCGCCTTGGCATCCAGCACGGTGCTGCCCGCCAGACCACCGCGAATGGCCTGATAGACCAGATCCGGATTAACGCCCGCTTTGGTGGCCAGCGTCAGCGCTTCGGACATGGCCGCGATGTTCAACGCCACAATCACCTGGTTTGCCAGCTTGGTGACGTTGCCTGCGCCAATTTCACCGGTGTGCACCACGGAGCCAGCCATGGCTTTCATCAGGTCGTAGTATTTGTCGAACACAGCTTTATCGCCCCCGACCATCACCGACAGGGTGCCGTCGATGGCTTTCGGTTCGCCGCCGCTGACCGGCGCATCCAGCATCTCCACGCCCTTCGCTTTCAGCGCTTCGCTGATTTCGCGGCTTGCCAGCGGTGCGATAGAACTCATGTCGATCACCACCAGACCCGGCTTCGCGCCGTCGATAATGCCGTTCTCACCCAGCGCCACCTCTTTCACGTGCGGGGAGTTTGGCAGCATGGTGATAATCACGTCGCACTGCTCAGCAATCGCTTTTGCGGTTGTCGCCGTTTCTGCGCCAGCCGCAATCACCTCTGCCACCGCGTCTGAATTACGATCTAAAACCACCAGTGAGTAACCTGCTTTGATGAGGTTTTTGCTCATTGGTTTGCCCATGATACCCAGGCCAATAAAACCCACTTTCAGCGTCATAATCTGTTTCCTCAATGATGGTTATTTTTTAAAAGCGTCCGCTAATTTCTGCGTGGCGGCGCGGAATACGCCGAGATCGCTGCCGACGGCGACAAACGTTGCGCCCCACTCCAGGTAGCGGCGGGCATCGGCTTCCACTGGCGCCAGAATGCCGCACGGTTTACCGTGCGCTTTGGCACGGGCAAAAATGTGCTGAATTGCGCGCTGCACGTCCGGATGGCTGGCGTTGCCCAGATGACCAAAGGCGGCCGCCAGATCGCTCGGGCCGACGAAAATGCCGTCTACCCCCTCCGTCGCGGCAATAGCGTCGACGTTATCGACCCCCTGCTGGCTCTCGATCTGAACCAGAATGGTGATGTTCTTGTTGGACTGAGCGAAATAGTCCGGCACGGTGCCAAACATGTTGGCGCGGTGCGAGACGGACACGCCGCGGATCCCTTCCGGTGGATAGCGGGTCGCCGCCACGGCCAGCACCGCTTCTTCTTCCGTTTCAACAAACGGGATCAGGAAGTTGTAGAAGCCGATATCCAGCAGACGCTTGATGATCACCGGCTCGTTGGTGGGCACACGCACCACCGGCGCGCTGTGGCTGCCTTTCAGCGCCATCAGCTGCGGAATAAACGTGTTGATATCGTTTGGCGCATGTTCGCCGTCCAGCACCAGCCAGTCGAACCCGGCCAGGCCCAGCACTTCGGTGCTGATGGGGTTGGCCAGCGCAGACCAGCAGCCAATCTGAATCTGGTGCGCCGCGAGGGCCGCTTTAAATTTATTCGGGAAGATGTCGTTACTCATTACTTATACCTTTTTTAATTCCGCAGTTTTAGCCAGTAGCTTTTCTTATTTATTCCGACTCAGCGTCAGCGTTATATTTATTTTCCTGACTGAATTTTGGCGTTATAAAATCGTCATTCAGTATAATCGTCACCACCCGGCAGCACATTGTCTCAATGCTCAATTTTCCAACGGGAGTGGCACGCTATTTTGAGCATATGCCCAACACAATGGGCGCTGATGCACAGAATCAACGATTAGTGGTTCGGGAGCGATCGGGATCACATTCTCACCTTTCCTCTCCTGGCATTCTTTATTTCCTCAATAAGAAACAATTAACCATCTGGCTATATTTAGTATCAGATATTTTGCTGGAGAAGAGTGAACAATGGCCGATATTGAAATTCGACAGGCGTCGCCGACGGCGTTCTATATAAAAGTGCACGATACCGATAACGTGGCGATTATTGTCAACGACAATGGCTTAAAAGCTGGCACCCGCTTTCCGGATGGCCTGGAGCTGATTGAGCACATTCCGCAGGGGCATAAAGTCGCACTGGTCGATATCCCGGCGCAGGGCGAAATCGTGCGCTACGGCGAAGTCATCGGCTATGCGGTGCGCGCTATCCCGCAGGGTAGCTGGATTGAGGAGTCGCTGGTTGAGCTGCCCACCGCCCCGCCGCTGGAGTCGTTGCCGCTGGCTACCCGCGTCCCTGAGCCGTTGCCTCCGCTGGAGGGTTATACCTTCGAAGGTTACCGCAACGCGGATGGCAGCGTGGGAACCAAAAACCTGCTTGGCATCACCACCAGCGTGCATTGCGTGGCGGGCGTAGTGGATTACGTGGTGAAAATTATTGAGCGCGATCTGCTGCCGAAATACCCCAACGTTGACGGCGTGGTGGGTCTTAACCACCTGTACGGCTGCGGCGTGGCGATCAACGCGCCCGCAGCGGTCGTGCCGATCCGCACGATTCACAATATCGCCCTTAACCCAAACTTTGGCGGTGAGGTCATGGTGATTGGTCTCGGCTGTGAAAAATTGCAGCCAGAACGCCTGTTGCAGGGTACGGAGGATGTGAAAGCCATTCCGGTTGACGATGCCAGTATTGTGCGTCTTCAGGATGAACACCATGTCGGCTTCAGATCGATGGTCGACGACATTTTACAGGTGGCAGAGCGCCATCTGGAGAAGCTGAACAAACGCCAGCGTGAAACCTGCCCGGCCTCTGAACTGGTCGTTGGGACACAGTGTGGCGGCAGCGATGCGTTTTCCGGCGTTACCGCTAACCCGGCGGTCGGTTATGCCTCCGATCTGTTCGTGCGCTGCGGCGCCACGGTGATGTTCTCTGAAGTGACCGAAGTGCGTGATGCTATCCACCTGCTCACGCCGCGCGCCGTCAACGAAGAGGTGGGCAAACGCCTGCTGGAGGAGATGGCCTGGTACGATAACTATCTCGACATGGGCAAAACCGACCGCAGCGCCAACCCGTCTCCGGGTAACAAGAAAGGCGGCCTGGCGAACGTGGTGGAAAAGGCCCTCGGGTCAATTGCCAAATCCGGCCAGAGCGCGATTGTGGAAGTGCTCTCCCCTGGCCAGCGACCAACCAAACGCGGCCTGATCTACGCGGCAACGCCTGCCAGTGATTTCGTGTGCGGCACCCAGCAGGTGGCGTCCGGCATTACGGTACAGGTCTTTACCACCGGGCGCGGCACGCCGTACGGCCTGATGGCGGTACCGGTGATCAAAATGGCGACCCGCACCGAGCTGGCAAACCGCTGGTATGACTTAATGGATATCAACGCGGGCACCATCGCCACCGGGGAAGAGAGTATTGAAGAGGTGGGCTGGAAGCTGTTCCACTTCATTCTGGATGTGGCAAGCGGGCGGAAGAAAACCTTCTCCGATCAATGGGGATTGCATAACTCGCTGGCGGTGTTTAACCCGGCGCCGGTGACCTGATGGCCCCTCATCCTGCCTTCTCCCCAGCAGGGAGAGGGTAAAAAACCGCAACGAGCAGTCCCCTCTCCCCTATGGGGTGAGGGGAAAAGCCTCTTTAGACCAGCACCACATCGATCCCGCTTTTGCGTAATCCTTCCAGGCTTTCCGCCGGAATGCCTTCATCAACGATAATCATGTCGATCCGCTGGGTATCAATAATTTTATGCAGGCTTGAACGGTTAAACTTGCTGGAGTCCGTGACCACGATAATACGCTCCGCCACCTCGCACATTTTGCGGTTCAGACGGGCTTCATCCTCGTTGTGCGTACTCACCCCCCGGTCGAGATCGATGGCGTCGACGCCCAGGAACAGCAGGTCAAAATGGTAATTCTGTAAGGACTGCTCCGCCTGGTCGCCGTAGAAGGACTGCGACTGACGGCGCAAATGCCCGCCGGTCATCAGCAGCTCTACGCCCTCCGCTTCCAGCAGCGCGTTTGCCACGTTCATCCCGTTGGTCATGGCAATGACATCGGTGTGCTGGCGCAGCATGCGGGCAATTTCAAAGGTTGTGGTGCCGGAATCCAGAATAATGCGATGACCCGGCTTCACCAGTTCAGCCGCCGCCTGCGCAATGCTGCGCTTTACTGCCGTATTAAGGGAACTTTTGTCCTCAACGGACGGCTCCACGCCGGGGGCATTGCCTTCGCAAATCAGCGCGCCGCCGTAAGCGCGAACGGCAATCCCCTGCTTTTCCAGAAAGGCCAGATCGTTACGGATCGTCACCGTCGACACGCCGTATAAAAGAGAAAGATCGTTAACCTGCACGCTTCCCTGCGCCCGCAACCGCTGAATGATCTGCTCTCGCCTTTCACTGGTGCCGGTGATGCGCTTCTCTGCGGATGAATCGGTGCTGCTCATACGAGCTCCTTAGTAAATACACTTTCGTTTCATTTCGTTTTGCTTATTAACGCCTTTCTTTTGAGGGAATGCAAGCCCTGTATGGTGGGCAGACGCAAGCTTAACTGCCGCTGAAACCTTTCATTATGTTTCTTTTGTGAAACAGATCGGAAAACTATTATCTTTCGTTTTATTTTTACCCCACCATAATGCAGTATCAAATGAAACAAAACGAAAGATGAATGCCAACACCATCCGAAATGGAGAGGAAAGTGAAACATCTGACAGAAATGGTGGAACAACATAAACGGGGGAATACAAACGGGATTTATGCCGTCTGTTCCGCACATCCACTGGTACTTCAAGCTGCACTACGCTACGCCCATTCACAACAGACGCCTCTGCTGATTGAAGCCACCTCAAACCAGGTGGATCAGTTTGGCGGTTATACCGGTATGACGCCCGCCGATTTTTATGGGTTTGTCTGCAAGCTGGCGGGATCTCTCGGTTTCCCCACCTCGCAGCTGATCCTTGGCGGCGATCATTTAGGTCCAAACCGCTGGCAAAATCTGCCGGGTTCGCAGGCGATGGCGAACGCCGACGATCTGATCAGAAGCTACGTGGCGGCCGGGTTTAAAAAAATTCACCTCGATTGCAGCATGTCCTGCGAAGACGACCCGGTTCCGTTAACCGATGCAATTGTTGCCGGGCGTGCCGCTCGGCTGGCTAAAATTGCCGAAACCACCTGTCTCGAGCAATTTGGCGTAGCCGATCTGGTCTACGTTATCGGCACGGAAGTTCCGGTTCCCGGTGGGGCACACGAGACGCTGACCGAGCTTGAGGTCACCACGCCAGAGGCGGCACGCGCCACGCTTGAGGCACACCGCCACGCATTCGAGAAGGAAGGGTTAAGCGACATCTGGCCGCGCATTATTGGCCTGGTGGTTCAGCCTGGCGTTGAGTTCGACCATGCGCACGTTTGTGACTATCAACCGCATAAAGCCGTCGCGCTGAGCGAGATGGTTGAAGCCTACGACACACTTGTATTTGAAGCACACTCTACCGATTACCAGACGCCGCAGGCGCTGCGCCAGTTGGTGAAAGATCACTTCGCCATTCTGAAAGTCGGCCCTGCGCTAACCTTCGCGCTGCGCGAAGCGCTGTTCTCACTGGCAGCAATTGAAGAAGAGCTGCTGCCGGCAAAAGCCTGCTCAGGGCTGCGTCACGTCCTGGAAAACGTGATGCTCGATCGCCCGGAATACTGGCAAAGCCACTATCACGGCGACGGCAATGCACGTCGCCTGGCGCGCGGTTACAGCTATTCCGACCGCGTGCGCTATTACTGGCCAGACAGCCAGATTGACGACGCCTTTGAGCGGCTGGTACGCAACCTGGCGGATGAACCGATCCCGCTGCCGCTGATCAGCCAGTATCTGCCGTTGCAGTACAGCAAAGTTCGCGATGGCGCTCTCAGGTCCACACCACGGGAACTCATCCTCGACCACATTCAGGACATACTCCAGCAGTACCATGCCGCCTGCGAAGGCGTAACGACTCAACACGCATAATTAAAAAGAGGAAAACGCTATGCCAAACATTGTCTTATGCCGCATTGATGAACGCCTGATCCACGGTCAGGTGGGCGTACAGTGGGTAGGGTTTGCGGGGGCGAACCTGGTGCTGGTGGCAAATGACGAGGTTGCAGACGATCCGGTTCAGCAAAATCTGATGGAGATGGTGCTGGCGGAAGGCATCGCCGTGCGTTTCTGGTCCCTGCAAAAAGTGATCGACAACATTCATCGCGCCGCCGACCGGCAGAAAATCCTGCTGGTCTGTAAAACACCGGCTGATTTTTTAACGCTGGTCGAGGGCGGCGTGCCCATCACCCGTATAAACGTCGGAAATATGCATTACGCCAGTGGCAAACAGCAAATTGCCAAAACGGTATCTGTAGACGCGAACGATATCGCCGCGTTTAACGGCCTGAAGGCGGCCGGAGTGGAATGCTTCGTTCAGGGCGTTCCAACAGAGACTGCTTTGGATCTCTTTAAACTGCTCTGAGGGATTCACAATGGAAATCAGTCTGTTGCAGGCTTTCGCGCTGGGGCTTCTCGCCTTTATAGCGGGCCTGGATATGTTTAACGGCTTAACACACATGCACCGCCCGGTTGTACTCGGGCCACTGGTTGGCCTGATTCTGGGCGATCTGCACACCGGAATTCTGACCGGCGGTACGTTAGAACTGGTCTGGATGGGACTCGCGCCGCTGGCGGGCGCGCAGCCGCCAAACGTGATTATCGGCACCATCGTTGGCACCACATTTGCCATTACCACAGGCGTGAAGCCGGATGTCGCCGTTGGGGTCGCCGTGCCGTTTGCCGTGGCGGTTCAGATGGGGATCACGTTCCTCTTCTCGGTGATGTCCGGCGTGATGTCCCGCTGCGATCGCATGGCGGCTAACGCAGACACCCGTGGTATTGAACGAGTCAACTATCTGGCACTGCTGGCGCTCGGCGTCTTCTACTTCCTGTGTGCGTTTCTGCCCATCTACTTCGGGGCTGAACATGCGAAAACCGCCATTGACGTGCTGCCGGAACGTCTGATCGACGGTCTCGGCGTCGCGGGCGGCATCATGCCAGCGATCGGCTTCGCCGTGCTGCTGAAGATCATGATGAAAAACGTTTACATCCCTTACTTCATTATCGGCTTTGTCGCCGCGGCCTGGCTGAAACTCCCGGTGCTGGCGATTGCCGCGGCTGCGCTGGCGATGGCGCTGATCGACCTGCTGCGCAAATCGCCTGAACCCACGGCGCCTGCGGCCCAGAAAGAGGAATTTGAAGATGGCATCTAATCACACCACCCTGCCGGGCGTGTCTGAAAGTGAAGAGACACTGCTGACCGGCGTGAATGAAAACGTCTACGAAGACCAGAGTATTGGCGCTGAGCTAACGAAAAAGGATATTAACCGTGTCGCCTGGCGTTCCATGCTGCTACAGGCCTCGTTTAACTACGAGCGTATGCAGGCCTCCGGCTGGCTGTATGGGCTACTGCCCGCGCTGAAAAAGATCCACACCAATAAGCGGGACCTGGCGCGCGCCATGAAAGGCCATATGGGTTTCTTTAACACCCACCCGTTCCTGGTGACCTTCGTCATCGGCATTATTCTGGCAATGGAGCGTTCCAAGCAGGATGTGAACAGCATCCAGAGCACTAAAATTGCCGTCGGCGCACCGCTCGGTGGCATTGGTGACGCCATGTTCTGGCTGACCCTGCTGCCCATCTGCGGGGGAATTGGCGCCAGCCTTGCGCTACAGGGCTCCATTCTTGGCGCGGTGGTCTTTATCGTGCTGTTTAACGTGGTGCATCTCGGCCTGCGTTTTGGTCTGGCGCACTATGCGTACCGAATGGGTGTCGCCGCGATCCCGCTGATCAAGGCCAACACCAAAAAGGTTGGTCATGCTGCGTCCATTGTCGGGATGACAGTGATCGGCGCGCTGGTCGCTACCTACGTGCGCCTGAATACCACACTCGAGATTAAAGCCGGGGATGCGGTCGTCAAACTGCAAACCGATGTGATCGACAAACTGATGCCCGCCTTTCTGCCGCTGGTCTACACCCTGACCATGTTCTGGCTGGTACGCCGTGGCTGGAGCCCGCTGCGCCTGATTGGTATCACCGTGGTGCTGGGCGTTGTCGGTAAATTCTGTCACTTCCTGTAATAAGCAAAGAGGTTGCGATGTTAGGCATTATTTTGACGGGTCACGGCGGTTTTGCCAGCGGGCTGGAACAGGCGATGAAGCAAATCCTCGGCGAACAGCCGCAGTTTATCGCCATCGATTTTCCGGAAAGCTCCACCACTGCGCGGCTGACCGCGCAGCTTGAGCAGGCAGTGAATGAACTGGATGCAGAGCACGATATCGTGTTTCTCACCGATCTTCTCGGCGGTACGCCGTTTCGTGTGGCCTCTACCCTCGCGATGCAGCGCCCCGGCAGCGAAGTGATCACCGGCACCAATCTCCAGCTTTTGCTGGAGATGGTTCTGGAGCGCGACGGGTTAAGCAGTGAAGCCTTTCGTTTGCAGGCGCTGGAGTGCGGCCATCGCGGCCTGACCAGCCTGGTGGATGAACTTGCACGCTGTCGCGAGGAAGCGCCCGCCGAGGAAGGGATATGAGCCAGCTGCTGCGCGCGCGTCGTCTGCTTACCGGGCAGGGCTGGCTGGAAGACCATCAGCTGCGTATGGATAGAGGCGTCATCACCGCCATCGAGCCGATTCCGGCAGGGGTTAACACCCGTGAGGCAGACCTGCTTTGCCCGGCATACATTGATATCCACGTCCACGGCGGCGCGGGTGTGGATGTGATGGATGATGCGCCCGACGTGCTGGACCGGTTAGCCATGCACAAAGCGCGTGAAGGCGTGGGGGCGTTTCTGCCTACCACCGTCACCGCTCCGCTGGAGACGATCCATGGCGCGTTACGGCGCATTGCCCGGCGCTGTCATGCCGGTGGCCCCGGCGCGCAGATCCTGGGCAGCTATCTGGAAGGCCCGTACTTTACGCCGCAGAACAAAGGGGCGCACCCGCCAGAACTGTTTCGCGAACTGGATCTCGCGGAACTTGATGAGCTGATTGCGGTTTCGCAGAACACGCTGCGGGTGGTGGCGCTTGCTCCGGAAAAAGTGGACGCCCTGAAGGCGATCCATCACCTCAAGCAAAAAGGGATACGCGTCATGCTGGGCCACAGCGCCGCTACATACGCGCAAACCCTGGCCGCATTTGATGCAGGCGCAGCCGGGCTGGTGCACTGCTACAACGGCATGACGGGGTTACACCACCGGGAGCCGGGCATGGTTGGCGCCGGGCTTACGGACCCACGCGCGTGGCTGGAGCTTATTGCCGACGGGCATCACGTTCATCCTGGAGCCATGCGGCTGTGTTGTTGCTGCGCGAAGGATCGTACGGTGCTGATTACCGATGCCATGCAGGCAGCGGGTATGCCTGATGGTCGCTATACGTTGTGTGGTGAAAATGTCGGGATGCAGGGCGGCGTTGTCCGCACGGCCTCAGGCGGGCTGGCGGGCAGCACGCTCGCGCTGGATGCCGCCGTGCGAAATATGGTGGAGCATGCGGGGGTCGCCCCAGAAAACGCTATCCATATGGCCTCGCTGCATCCCGCCCGTCTGCTCGGTATGGATCCCCTGCTGGGAACGTTAGCGCCAGGCAAACGCGCCAATATTATTGCGCTGGATGCGGGTTTACACCTCCGGCAGATCTGGATCCAGGGTCAGGCTCGTTCCCTGTAGCCCTTTCACAGTGTGCCCTGTTGGCCTTACGGAAGACGATCGTAAGGCCTTTCTTTTCCTTTCCTTGATTTTCGCCTTTCCTTTCGCGATCACACTTTTCGTTTTATTTCTTTTTCGCCATTGAACTTTCGATTTCTTTTCTATAGATTTTCTTTAACTGCTAAAGTGAACAAGTGAAACGAAACGAAAGATAGCGACACATTTGCCAGCGTCTGATGTGGAATTCACACGACTAAGGACTGAGTTATGCCACAAACCACTATCGCCACCACCGGCACCTGGACCGAAAAAGAGATCCGCCAGCAGCCAGCCAGCTGGCTTCGCTCGCTCAACAATATTGATAATCTGCGCGTGTCGATCGACAGTTTTCTGACGCCACTGTTGCGCAAGCCCGATCTGCGGATCGTTCTGACCGGCGCGGGCACGTCCGCTTTTATCGGCGACATCATTGCGCCATGGCTTGCCAGCCACACAGGAAAAAACATCACCGCGATACCTACGACCGATCTGGTCACCAACCCGATGGATTACTTCAGCCCTGCGCACCCGCTGCTGCTGGTCTCTTTCGCCCGTTCTGGCAATAGCCCGGAGAGCGTCGCTGCCGTTGAGCTGGCGAATCAGTTTGTACCGGAGTGCTACCACCTGTCGATCACCTGTAATGAAGCGGGCAGCCTGTACCAGAATGCCGTCGACAGTGATAACGCCTGCGCTCTGCTCATGCCAGCCGAAACGCACGATCGCGGGTTCGCGATGACAAGCAGCATCACCACCATGATGGCGAGCTGCCTTGCGGTATTCGCACCGGAAACGATCAACAGCAAAACGTTCCGCGACGTGTCCGATCGCTGTCAGGCGATCCTCACGTCGCTCGGCGATTTCAGTCCCGGCGTCTTTGGTAACGAACCGTGGAAACGCATTGTTTATCTGGGCAGCGGTGGATTACAGGGCGCCGCACGGGAGTCTGCGCTGAAGGTGCTGGAGCTGACCGCCGGCAAGCTGGCGGCATTCTACGATTCGCCAACGGGTTTCCGTCACGGGCCTAAGTCGCTGGTAGACAACGAAACGCTGGTCGTCGTGTTTGTCTCCAGCCATCCGTATACGCGTCAGTACGATCGGGATCTGCTCGCCGAGCTGCGACGCGATCGTCAGGCTATGCGCGTGGTAGCCATTGCAGCCGAAACGGATCCGGTCATTGAAGCTGGCCCGCATATCCTGCTGCCGCCTTCCCGTTCATTTAACGATATGGAGCAGGCGTTCTGCTTCCTGATGTACGCCCAGGTCTTCGCACTGACCCAGTCTCTGCACGTTGGCAATACGCCGGATACGCCATCCGCCAGCGGTACGGTTAACCGTGTGGTCCAGGGCGTCGTTATTCATCCGTGGCAGGCTTAAGAGGACAGGCTCATGAGTATTATTTCTACTAAATATCTTTTGCAGGACGCACAGGCGAAGGGCTATGCCGTTCCGGCCTTTAACATCCATAACGCCGAGACGATCCAGGCGATCCTCGAAGTCTGTAGCGAAATGCGATCGCCGGTGATCCTCGCGGGTACGCCGGGGACGTTTAAACATATTGCGCTGGAAGAGATCTACGCCTTGTGCAACGCGTATTCCCTTACTTATGACATGCCGCTGGCGCTACACCTCGATCACCACGAATCGCTGGATGACATTCGCCGCAAAGTCCATGCCGGCGTACGTAGCGCAATGATCGACGGTAGCCATTACCCCTTCGAACAAAACGTCAAGCTGGTGAAATCGGTCGTCGATTTCTGCCATCTCAACGACTGTAGCGTCGAGGCCGAACTGGGCCGACTGGGCGGAGTGGAAGATGACATGAGCGTCGACGCCGAAAGCGCGTTCCTGACCGACCCGCAGGAAGCAAAACGCTTTGTCGAACTGACAGGCGTAGACAGCCTCGCCGTTGCCATCGGTACCGCACACGGTCTCTATACCAAACGGCCAAAAATCGACTTCCAGCGGCTGGCCGAGATCCGCGAGGTAGTGACAGTGCCGCTGGTGCTGCACGGTGCGAGTGATGTGCCGGATGATGATGTGCGCCGCACCATTGAGCTGGGCGTCTGCAAAGTTAACGTCGCAACAGAGCTGAAAATCGCCTTCTCTGACGCAGTCAAAGCCTGGTTTGCCGAGAACCCGCAGGGCAACGATCCGCGCTTCTACATGCGCGTCGGCATGGATGCCATGAAAGAGGTGGTCAGAAGCAAAATCACCGTTTGCGGCTCGGCGAACCGGCTGCTGCTTGCGGCTGAAGTCTGAACCCATCGCGCATAACGTTAGTACCTAAAAAAATAACTATAAGCCTCGCAAATATGAAGGCGCGTCCTTAAGCCGGACAGCGCCTTCCATTATCCTAAAAATCCGAGGAGTCCCTACATGACACAGGAAAAGTCGTTTAAATCGAAAGCGTGGGAGTTTTTCCAGAGCCTGGGAAAGACATTTATGTTCCCGGTCTCGCTGTTGGCCTTTATGGGGTTGTTGTTAGGTATCGGTAGTTCTGTCACCAGCCCTTCCACCATCAAAAGTTTTCCCTTTCTGGGCGGCGAGTTAACGCAGCTCACCTTTGGTTTTATCGCCATGGTCGGCGGCTTTGCTTTTACCTATCTGCCGCTGATGTTTGCCATGGCGATCCCGATGGGCCTTGCCAGACGTAATAAAGCGGTGGGCGCTTTTGCCGGATTCGTTGGCTACATGCTGATGAACATGAGCATCAACTACTACCTGACCGCCACCCACCAGCTTGCGGATGCCGCCACCATGAGACAGGTGGGACAATCCATCGTGCTTGGCATTCAAACGCTGGAGATGGGCGTGCTCGGCGGCATTGTCGTAGGGGTGATCACCTACTTCCTGCACGAACGTTTTCAGGACACGGTGCTGCACGACGCGTTTGCCTTCTTTAGCGGCATTCGTTTTGTACCGATTGTTACTGCCCTCACCCTGTCGCTGGTCGGCTTGTTCATCCCCCTGCTGTGGGAATATGTGGCAATGGGCATTGCCGGGATTGGTCATATCATCCAGAGCACCAGCGTCTTTGGGCCGTTCCTGTATGGCGTGGGCGTACTGCTGCTCAAACCTTTTGGCCTGCACCACATCCTGCTGGCGATGGTGCGCTTCACCCCGGCGGGCGGCATTGAGATGGTTAACGGCCAGGAAGTGGCCGGTGCGCTAAACATTTTCTACGCCGAGCTGAAAGCTGGCCTGCCGTTTAGCCCGCACGTTACGGCATTTTTATCGCAAGGGTTTATGCCGACCTTTATCTTCGGCCTGCCTGCCGTGGCTTACGCTATCTACCGCACCGCGCGCCCGGAAAACCGTCCGGTGATTAAAGGGCTGCTGCTTTCAGGCGTGCTGGTTTCAGTTGTCACGGGTATTTCAGAGCCGATTGAGTTCCTGTTCCTGTTTATTGCCCCTGTGCTTTACGCGTTTCATATCGTTATGTCTGGCCTGGCGCTGATGGTGATGGCGCTGCTCGGCGTCACCATCGGCAACACCGACGGCGGCATTCTGGATCTGCTGATCTTCGGCGTCATGCAGGGAATGTCGACCAAATGGTATCTGCTGTTCCCGGTGGGTATTGCCTGGTTTGCTATCTACTTCTTCGTCTTCCGCTGGTACATCCTCAGGCACGATATAAAAACGCCGGGCCGTGAGGTTGACGCGCAGGGTGCGCTCCAGGCGGTGGAAGCCAATACCCGGGCACGTGGAAAATCAAAATACGATCATGGGCTTATTCTTAGCGCGCTTGGCGGTAAAGAGAATATTGAGTCGCTCGACAACTGCATCACCCGCTTACGTCTGGTGGTGAAAGATATGGGGCTTATCGACCAGCAGGCGCTGAAGGCCGCGGGCGCCTTGTCAGTAGTGGTGCTTGATGCCCACAGCGTTCAGGTGATCATCGGCCCGCAGGTGCAGAGCGTCAAATCCGGCATTGAAGCCTTAATTTAACAGGGGGTCGTTGTGTTTGATTTCGACAGAATCATTGAGCGTAAAAGCGATAAATGCCGTAAATGGGATCATACTTTTGTGTGCTCGCGTTTCGGTGATGTCCCGGAGGGATTTATCCCGCTGTGGATAGCAGACATGGATTTCACCTCGCCACCCGCCGTGATTGAAGGCTTCCAGCGCATCGTGGAGCATGGCACCTTCGGTTACACCTGGTGCTTCGACGAATTCTACGATGCGGTCATCGCCTTCCAGCGCACCCGTCATCAGGTTGAGGTGCATAAGTCATGGATCACCCTGACCTACGGCACCGTTTCCACGCTGCACTATACGGTTCAGGCGTTCTGCAAACCCGGCGACTGCGTGATGATGAATACCCCGGTGTATGACCCGTTTGCGATGGCGACACAGCGACAGGGCGTGCGGGTGCTTGCAAATCCGCTGAGCGTGGAGGAAAACCGCTATCAGCTGGATTTTAATTTGATTGAAGTTCAGCTCAAAACTCACCGTCCAAAACTGTGGTTCTTCTGCTCGCCGCATAACCCCTCGGGCCGAATCTGGCGCGCGGATGAGATACGTCAGGTGTCCGATCTCTGTAAGCGCTACGGCACGATTCTGGTGGTTGATGAGGTTCACGCCGAGCACATTCTGGACGGTACATTCGTCAGTTGTCTGACTTCGGGCTGTGCCGCCCAGGACAACCTGATTGTGCTGACCTCCCCCAATAAAGCCTTCAACCTTGGCGGGCTAAAAACATCCTACTCAATGATTCCAGACGATTCGCTGCGCCAGCGTTTCCGCCAGCAGCTGGAGAAGAACTCCATTACCTCGCCCAATATCTTCGGCGTGTGGGGAATTATTCTGGCTTATCAGCAAGGTCTGCCATGGCTCGACGCGCTGAATGGTTATCTGCGCGGCAATGCCCGCTACCTTGCGGATGCCATTCAGACCCATTTCCCTGCATGGAAGATGATGAACCCGGAGTCGTCGTATCTCGCCTGGATAGACGTCAGTGCGGACGATCGCAGTGCGACGGCGCTAACTCAACATTTCGCAAAACAGGCTGGCGTGGTCATTGAAGATGGCAGCCACTACGTACAAAACGGCGAAAACTACCTGCGTATTAACTTCGGCACCCAGCGCTACTGGCTGGAACAGTCCATCAACCGAATGCTGAAGCATTACTGATAAGGATCTTACCCCGATGAAAAAAATGCTCACTCTCTCGCTGCTGGCTCTCTGTGTTTCTCATGGCGCGGCGGCAGCAAACTACGCGCTCAGTAACGACAATATTGCCCTTTCGTTTGATGATGCAAACGCAACGGTAGTGGTAACGGACAGCAAAGCTAACCATCCGCTCACGCCTCAGGAGTTGTTCTTTCTGACGCTACCGGATGAAACAAAAATCCACACCGCTGATTTCAAAATCAAGCACGTCGAAAAGCAGGACAATGCGATAGTCATCGACTTTACGCATCCGGATTTTATCGTAACGGTGAAACTGAACCTGGTGAAGGGAAAATACGCCAGCATTGGCTACACCATCGCCGCCGTCGGGCAGCCGCGGGACGTAGCGAAAATTACCTTCTTCCCGACGAAGAAGCAGTCTCAGGCACCTTACGTTGACGGGGCGATTAACAGCTCGCCAATCGTGGCCGACTCGTTCTTCATCCTGCCAGACAAACCGATTGTGAATACTTACGCTTATGAAGCCACCACGAACCTCAACGTGGAGCTGAAAACGCCAATTCTGCCTGAGACACCGGTTAGTTTTACCACCTGGTTCGGCACTTTCCCGGAAACTAATCAGCTGCGCCGCAGCGTAAACCAGTTTATCGATGCCGTGCGTCCGCGGCCTTATAAGCCTTACCTGCACTACAACAGCTGGATGGACATCGGCTTCTTTACCCCTTACTCCGAGCAGGATGTCATTGGGCGGATGGACGAATGGAATAAAGAATTTATTGCCGGACGCGGGGTGGCGCTGGACGCGTTCCTGCTGGACGATGGCTGGGACGATCGCACCGGACGCTGGCTGTTTGGCCCGGCATTCAGCAACGGTTTTGGCAAAGTCAGGGAAAAAGCTGACAGCCTGCATAGCTCGGTTGGGCTGTGGCTTTCTCCGTGGGGCGGATACAACAAGCCGCGCGATATTCGCGTCTCGCATGCAAAAGAGTATGGTTTCGAAACCGTAGACGGCAAGCTGGCGCTGTCGGGGCCGAACTACTTTAAAAACTTTAACGATCAGATCATTAAGCTGATCAAAAACGAGCACATTACCTCGTTCAAGCTCGACGGAATGGGTAATGCCAATTCGCATATCAAGGGCAGCCCATTTGCATCGGATTTTGACGCGTCCATTGCCCTGCTGCACAACATGCGTAGCGCAAATCCGAACCTGTTTATCAACCTGACCACCGGCACCGACGCCAGCCCGTCCTGGCTGTTCTATGCTGACTCAATCTGGCGTCAGGGCGATGATATCAACCTGTACGGCCCCGGCACGCCAGTGCAGCAGTGGATGACCTACCGCGATGCCGAAACCTGGCGATCCATCGTGCGTAAAGGTCCGCTGTTCCCGCTGAACTCACTGATGTACCACGGGATCGTCAGCGCCGAGAACGCTTACTATGGACTCGAGAAAGTGCAAACAGACAGCGATTTTGCCGATCAGGTCTGGAGCTACTTCGCAACCGGTACTCAGCTTCAGGAACTGTACATCACGCCGTCCATGCTGAATAAGGCGAAGTGGGATACCCTGGCGCAGGCGGCAAAATGGTCGCGTGAGAATGCCAGCGTGCTGGTGGATACTCACTGGATTGGCGGTGACCCAACTTCGCTTGAGGTTTACGGCTGGGCCTCATGGAGTAAAGACAAAGCGATTTTTGGCTTACGCAACCCGTCGGATAAGCCGCAACGTTACTACCTGGATTTAACCAAAGATTTTGAAATCCCGGCAGGAGAGCGTTCGCAGTTTACCCTGAAAGCCGTGTACGGCAGTAATTCGACCGTACCAGAGGAGTATAAAAACGCTGTGGTGATTACTCTGCAACCGCTGGAAACGCTGGTGTTTGAGGCGATGCCGGGGAAATAGTGAGGTTCAGACATGGTGTAGGCCGGGTTAGGCGAAGCCGCCACCCGGCAAAACAGGCGGCAGGGACTTACTCCCCCTGCTGCTCCAGCGCATATTTATACAGCGCATTTTTCTTCACGCCGTGGATCTCCGCCGCCAGCGCCGCCGCTTTTTTCAGAGGAAGTTCAGCCTGTAGCAGGGCCAGCGTACGCAGCGCATCGGCAGGCAGGGCGTCTTCCTGCGCTTTGTGCCCTTCAACAATCAGCACCATTTCGCCCTTGCGGCGGTTTTCATCCTCTTTCACCCATGCCAGCAGCTCGCCGACCGGCGCACCGTGAATGGTTTCCCACGTTTTGGTCAGCTCGCGCGCCAGCACCACGTAGCGCCTTTCGCCCCAGACGGTCACCATATCTTCCAGGCTTTCCAGCAGACGGTGAGTGGATTCGTAGAAGATCAACGTACGCGGTTCGGCTTCCAGATCCTTTAACACGTCGCGGCGGCCTTTAGATTTGGCGGGCAGGAAACCTTCGTAGCAGAAACGATCGGACGGCAGACCCGCAGCGCTTAACGCCGCAATCGCCGCGCACGGCCCCGGCAGCGGCACAACGCGGATGCCTGCTTCACGGCAGGTGCGAACCAGATGGTAGCCCGGATCGTTGATCAGCGGCGTTCCCGCATCGGAGACCAGCGCGATGTTCTGCCCTTCTTTAAGCTTCGCTACCAGCGTTTCGGCTTTTTGTTGCTCATTGTGATCGTGTAGGGCAAACAAACGGGCGTTAATGGCAAAGTGTTGTAGCAGTAAACCGGTATGACGGGTGTCTTCAGCAGCAATCAAATCAACAGCTTGCAATACGGTAAGCGCACGTTGGGTAATATCAGACAAATTCCCGATAGGAGTAGGTACAATATAAAGCTGGCCTTGAGAATTATCTGCCGTTTCGTGTTGTTTCATTGTTTCGTCCGTATTGCCGATTTAATATTGAGCATTGCGTAAAAAAATCACTGGATACAGTATGGTACCGTTAACGTTTCTTCGAAAAAAAGCCGCGCACAGCGTGCCCCTCCTGCTGGCAGCCCTGATCTTTACCGGCTGCGGCACCCAGGCACCTGACCAGAGCACTGCTCATATGCAGGGATCCGCTCAGGCTGATTCTGGCTTTTATCTGCAACAAATGTCGCAGAGTACAAATGATACCAGGATCAACTGGCAATTACTCGCCATTCGTGCACTGCTGAAAGAAGGGAAAACCCAGCAGGCCGCCGAGCTGTTCAGCCAGCTGCCGCAGGATCTTAACGACACTCAGCGCCATGAGCAGACGCTGCTGTCGGCAGAACTGAAGGTCGCGCAAAAAGATTACGACGGCGCGAAGAAGATCCTCGGCACCATCGATCTCAGCACGCTGGATAAAAACCAGCAGGCCCGTTTCTGGCAGGCCGGTATCACCGCTGAGCAGGGTCGCCCTTCCCTGACGCTACTCCGCGCGCTGATTGCCCAGGAGCCTCTGCTCGCGGGTGCGGACAAGCAGAAAAATATTGACGCAACCTGGCAGGCGCTCGCCTCCATGACCCAGGATCAGGCCAAAGCGCTGGTCATCAACGCCGATGAAAATGTCCTGCAAGGCTGGCTGGATCTGCAACAGATGTGGTTCAACAACCGCAGCGATCCGAACATGCTGAAAGCCGGCATTACCGACTGGCAAAAGCGTTACCCGCAAAATCCGGGAGCGAAAATGCTGCCAACGCAGCTGGTGAACGTGCAAAACTTTAAGCCCGCCTCCACCAGCAAAATCGCCCTGCTGCTGCCGTTAAACGGCCAGGCAGCGGTATTTGGTCGCGCCATTCAGCAAGGTTTTGAAGCCGCGAAAAACGGCACTACCGCTGTCAGCGGCAGCGCGGTTCCGGCGCAGGCTGCACAGGCGGCGAATGTGAATGACGTTGTCAGCCCGTCCGCCGCCGAAACCAGCGACCTGACCACCGCGCAAACCCCTGCGCAGGGCACCATGCAGAATCCGGTTACTGCCCCAACGACGCAGCCTGCTACCCCAGCGCCTGCGGCAACACAGGCCCCTGCTGAAACACCGGCGCCCGCGACGGCAGAACAACCTCAGCCGCAAACCGCGCAGCCGGAACAGCAGCCAGCAGCCCAGCCGCAGGCTGTGGCCACCACCAGCGCTAACCCTGGTGCAGAGTTGAAAATCTACGACACCAGCGCCCAGCCGCTTGACCAGGTGCTGGCGCAGGTTCAGCAGGACGGGGCCAGCATCGTTGTCGGCCCGCTGTTGAAAAACAACGTGGAAGCGCTGATGAAGAGCAACACCACGCTGAACGTGCTGGCGCTTAACCAGCCTGAGCAGGTTCAGAACCGCGCCAATATCTGTTACTTCGCCCTCTCTCCGGAGGATGAAGCCCGCGATGCGGCTCGTCATATTCACGAGCAGGGTAAACAGGCGCCGCTGCTGCTGATCCCACGCAGCACGCTGGGCGATCGCGTCGCCAATGCCTTTGCCGATGAGTGGCAGAAGATCGGCGGTGGCGTGGTGCTGCAACAGAAATTCGGTTCCGCCTCAGAACTTCGCGCTGGCGTCAACGGCGGCGCAGGTATCGCCCTTAACGGCAGCCCGGTCAGCGCCAGCCTGCCGCAGCAGCAGAGCGTCACCATCGGCGGTCTGACGATCCCGGCACCACCTACCGACGCGCAAATCAGCGGCGGCGGTAAAGTGGATTCGGCATACATCGTCGCTACCCCGGAAGAGATCGCCTTTATCAAACCGATGATCGCCATGCGTAACGGCAGCAAGAGCGGCGCAACGCTCTACGCCAGCTCACGCAGCGCACAGGGTACCGCAGGCCCGGATTTCCGTCTGGAAATGGAAGGACTGCAATACAGCGAGATCCCCATGCTGGCAGGCAGCAACCCGCAGTTGATGCAGCAGGCGCTGGGCGCGGTGCGCAATGACTATTCCCTGGCGCGTCTGTACGCGATGGGCGTTGATGCCTGGGCGCTGGCAAACCACTTCACCCAGATGCGTCAGGTACCGGGCTTCGAGCTTAACGGGAATACCGGCGATCTGACCGCCGATCAGGATTGTGTGATTAACAGGAAGTTATCATGGCTCAAATACCAGCAGGGGCAGATTGTCCCGGCCAGTTAAGCCGTAAACAGACCGGCGACGCGTGGGAGTTAAAGGCGCGCCGCTGGCTTGAAGGCAAAGGACTGCGCTTTGTCGCCGCTAACGTTCGCGGGCGCGGCGGCGAGATTGACCTGATCATGAAAGACGGTCAGACCATCGTGTTTGTTGAAGTTCGCTACCGACAGTCGTCCCGTTTTGGCGGTGCTGCCTCCAGCGTGACGCTCGCCAAACAACAAAAATTATTACAGACTGCCCACTTGTGGCTTGCCCGCCATAATGGGAGTTTTGATACTGTGGATTGCCGTTTCGATGTGGTAGCCTTCACCGGAAATGCGATCGACTGGCTTAAAAACGCGTTTGGCGAAGACGCATAAATAAGATTTTAAAGGGATACCGTGCTCGAACGAATTAAAGTGTGCTTCACAGAAAGCATTCAAACGCAGATTGCCGCGGCGGAAGCCCTTCCGGACGCGATCTCGCGTGCAGCGATGACGCTGGTTCAGTCGCTGCTCAACGGCAACAAAATCCTCTGTTGTGGCAATGGCACGTCCGCCGCCAACGCACAGCATTTTGCTGCCAGCATGATCAATCGCTTCGAAACCGAGCGCCCGAGTTTACCTGCCATTGCACTAAACACCGATAACGTGGTCTTAACTGCGATTGCCAACGATCGTCTGCATGACGAAATCTACGCCAAGCAGGTGCGCGCCTTAGGCCATGCCGGAGACGTGCTGCTGGCGATCTCCACGCGCGGTAACAGCCGGGATATCGTTAAAGCGGTTGAAGCGGCAGTGACCCGGGATATGACGATTGTCGCCCTGACCGGTTACGACGGCGGTGAGCTGGCTGGCCTGCTGGGGCCGCAGGATGTGGAGATCCGCATTCCTTCGCACCGTAGCGCCCGCATCCAGGAGATGCATATGCTCACGGTGAACTGCTTATGCGATCTGATCGATAACACGCTTTTCCCTCACCAGGATGATTAAGGAGTTCTCATGAAGGTTTTATCGGCCCTTGCAGTCGTAATGTCTGCATTACTGCTTCAGGGATGCATCGCTGCCGCTGTCGTCGGCACCGCAGCGGTCGGCACCAAAGCAGCGACCGATCCGCGTACCGTTGGGACGCAGGTGGATGACGGTACGCTTGAGCTGCGCGTAAACAGTGCGCTGTCGAAAGACGAACAGATCAAGAAGGAAGCACGCATCAACGTGACGGCTTATCAGGGCAAAGTGCTGCTGGCAGGCCAGGCGCCAAATCCTGAACTCGCCTCGCGCGCCAAACAGATCGCGATGGGTGTGGAAGGCACGGCGGAAGTGTTTAACGAGATCCGCCAGGGCCAGCCGATTGGTCTCGGCACCGCGTCATCTGATACCTGGATCACCACCAAAGTGCGTTCCCAGCTGCTGGGTACCGACCAGGTGAAATCCTCAAACGTGAAAGTGACCACGGAGAACGGCGAAGTGTTCCTGCTGGGTCTGGTGACGGAACGTGAAGGGAAAGCGGCGGCGGATATCGCCAGCCGGGTGAGCGGCGTGAAGCACGTCACCACCGCCTTTACTTACATTAAGTAATTCCCACCTGGCTACAGGCCCGGTAAGCGCTAGCGCCACCGGGCTTTTTTTCACACAAGCGCCATACTCCCCACAATCACTCCGCTCAACGCCACCAGCCCCGCAGTCAGCCACAGCGCTTTCGCCGGGAATGACTTACGCAGCATGATAAGCGACGGCAGGCTCACCGCCGGCAACGTGATGAGCAGCGCCAGCGCCGGTGCGGTCCCCATACCGGCCATCATCATGGTCTGAATAATCGGGATCTCCGCCGCGGTTGGGATCACAAACAGGCACCCGGCCACCGCCATCGCAATCACCCACATCAGCGTGTTGTCGATAGCGCCATCAGCATGCGGGAACAGCCAGACGCGCGCCGCCCCCAGCACCAGTACGGCCAGGATATAGACCGGAATGGTGCTCCAGAAAAGCTGCCACAGCGCTTTGCCCCAGCGAGCAAAGAAACTGCCCTGCGGCTCGCTGACGTCCAGCTCAACGGAGGCAGGCCCGGCCTCGTTGTCTTTCACCAGGTGCTGCACCAGCGTAGCGACAAGCACCACCGTCAGCAGGCCAGCCGCCAGACGGATAAACGCGAAATGCCAGCCGAGAACGAAGCCCATAAACACCAGCGTTGCCGGGTTCAGCAGGGGGTTACCCATCCAGAAGGCAAGCGCGCCGCCCATCGACACGCGCTGTCGGCGCATACCCGCCGTCACCGGTGCGGCGCAGCAGGAGCACATCATGCCCGGCAGGGAGAAAATCGTCCCCAGCAGCGTGCCCTGCAAGCGCGGCTGTCCCAGGGTTTTCACCAGCCAGTTACGCGGGATAAGTACCTGAATCAGCGAGCCCAGCAATACGCCCAATACCGCCGCTTTCCAGACGGCAAGAAAATAGACCATGGCATAATCCCACGCCGCGCGTAGCGGGCTGGAATCGGCCTGCGCGAGAATCGATTTACCGATGCTGTGGGTGTCGGCGGCGGTGAAGGCTTTACCGTAGTACGGCTGCCATTTCACATACCAGAGGCCAATGATGACCACGAGAAAGAAGAGTGCGGGCTTCCACCACTGAACAGGTGTTGCCGCCTGAGATGAAGACTGACCAGTCATACCATTCCCCGGAAGGTGTTATTTAATAAGCTGGGGAAGTTTACGCCTCGCCCTGCGCGATTTCACGCAGTTTTGCCGAAGGGATAATATTAACCCCCTCCTGCGACGGAGCCAGCGCCTCTTTTAGCATCGCCAGCGCGACATCCCGTGCCTCGATGGACTTCCAGTTACCCGGCAGAATGCGAAACAGCGGAGCGAAAAAAGACTCGTTAAAACGACGTTCGTCACGGTGCCCCATCAGCATGGAAGGCCGCGCGATGGTCAGGCGCTCCCATTTCTGCGCGATTAACGCCTCTTCCATTTTGCCCTTCACCTGGTTGTAAAAAAACGGCGAGCCTGCGTTCGCGCCGTGCGCGCTGACCACCAGGAAATGTTTTGCGCCCAGCTTTTTCGCCGTCAGGGCGGTATCCACCACCAGCGTGTAATCCGCATGGACAAAAGCTTCTTTACTGCCCGCTTCCCGTCGGGTGGTGCCAAGGCAGCAAAAGGCGATATCAATGGGATCCTGCACCTGCGCCAGCGCGTCGGTGAGCTGTGGATCGTGCGGGTTATAGACGCCGGTGATATCCAACAGCGGGCGACGTGTCGGGGCGGCGATATAGTTAATATGCCGATCCTGGATCAGCAGCCGCAGCAGATGTCCACCCACCAGCCCGGTTGCGCCGGTAATCAGTACCTGACTCATCTTATCCCCTTTACAGAATTGTCCGTTTGCGTTCTGGGCCTGCTCTACCACACTTAAAAGTCTGTTACCGGTAAGTATTTACCACAAACGGGAAAAAAACAGTCTGAAGCGAAAACAACGGAGGAAGCATGGGTAAAAAAATCGCAGTCTTGATTACCGACGAGTTTGAAGATTCAGAATTTACGTCGCCAGCAGAGGCATTCCGCAAGGCGGGCCACGAGGTGGTTACCATCGAGAAAGAAGCGGGGAAAACCGTGAAGGGCCATAAGGGCGAAGCCAGCGTGACCATTGACGAATCCATTGATAACGTCAGCCCGTCGGATTTCGACGCCCTGCTGTTACCGGGCGGCCATTCACCGGATTCCCTGCGCGGAGACGAGCGTTTCGTCACCTTTACCCGTGACTTCGTCGGCACCGGTAAACCGGTATTTGCCATTTGCCACGGTCCGCAGCTGCTGATCAGCGCCGAGGTGGTACGCGGGCGTAAGCTCACCGCGGTGAAGCCGATCGTTATCGATCTGAAAAACGCGGGAGCCGAGTTTTACGATCAGGAAGTGGTGAACGATAACGATCAGCTGATCACCAGCCGTACACCGGACGATCTGCCGGCGTTTAACCGCGAAGCGCTACGCCTGCTCGGCGCGTAACCAGTGCAGCTTTTTGCCAAAGCCCAGGGTGTTGTCGGTAAATTTCAGCTCATCAAGGCGTATTTCCCACACCGGGGCTTTTAGCGCCGCAGCCACTGGGAAGCGGCGCGTATAGCGTTTACGTTGCGCGTCGCTCTCCTCCCCTTCCAGGCGACGAATTTCGCCTTTGAACTGGACCCCGCGGATCAGCGCAACGGTTTTAGGCTGACCGTTTACCGTGCCCGCCACTTTTGCCTGCTGGCCCGTCATCTGCGCATGCCGCGTTTTATCTTCGCTCATCACGTAAAAGGCCACGCGCTCGGGATCGTAGTAATAAAAGGCATTTGCGCACCACATCTCCTCGTCTTTACAGACGCACCAGGTCACGACATGCTGCTTTGCCAGCCAGCGGTTAATGGCGGCCAGTGTTTCCATTTTCGCTCTCTCTCATGCTATGGTGCGTTCACCTTAACATACTGAATCTGTTTACCGTGTGCTGGTTTCTCTATCTTGTCCGAACCGCTGATAACGCACTCTACACCGGGATCACTACCGATGTGGCACGGCGTTTTTTACAACATCAATCGGGGAAAGGGGCGAAAGCACTGCGGGGGAAAGGTGAACTTCAGTTAGCGTTTTCAGCCGCCGTGGGCGACAGATCCCTGGCGCTCAGGCTGGAATACCGCATCAAGCAGCTGACGAAGCGCCAGAAAGAGCGTCTCGTCAACGGGGACGGCTCTTTCGAGGCGCTACGCGAAAGCCTGCTTAAAAACGATTGAAATGATCGTGGTACTCCACCAGACCGGTAACGCCGTCGAGCGCATCATCCGCCAGAGGATGCACCAGGAAAGATGTTTCCGTGCCCGGCCAGTGGCAGCGCAGATCGTATCTGGACGCTGGCTCAAAACCTAAACGTTCGTAGAACGCCGGATCGCCCAGAACGACGACAGCGGCATAGCCAAATTCATTCAGTGAATCCAGCCCTTCATAGACCAGCTGGCGCGCCAGGCCCTGGCCACGGTAGTTTTCATCCACCGCCAGCGGCGCCATGCCGACCCACTGTAACTCTTCACCCTGCACAATCACCGGGCTGAAGGCCACGTAGCCGACCACCTGCCCTTCATCGTCAGTGGCAACCAGGCCCAGCGTAATCAGGCCATCTTCGCGAAGATCGTGAACCAGTTGGGCTTCGGCGTCGCCTGCAAAAGAGCGGCGTAACAACGCATCGATACCCGGCGCATCAATCCCAATTTCGACTCGAATCAGCATGGCTCACCTACTGAAGTGTGTTTACTGTCCGGCGGGGTTTTTAGCCCGGCCTCAACGAAATCTGCCATTTGCATCAACATCATACGCAGCGCTTTCGGCATCTGCTCCAGATCAATGGCATCCATTAAATTTTTGACGTACAGACCGAGCTCCGTGTCGCCTTCGATCACCAGACGGCGCTGGAAGAAGAGGGTGTCCGGATCCTGTTTGCGCGCGGCGATCATCAGCAGATCGCTGGCATCCGCGCTAAAGCTGACATCCGCCTCGGCGGTTTCACGGACGATCAGCCGATCGTTCTCAACGGAAGTAAACCAGCGCAACCCGATATCGCGCACTTCAATCTTTAACCAGCGGCCTTCCAGAAACTCCAGCTCACCGTCCTGTAGCGCCTGGCGGAACTGCCAGCTCAGTACCTGTTCCAGCACCTGGCGTTTAAGCGCGAACGGCGCCAGTTTTACCGGCACGCTCAGCATTGATGGACCAAATTGTACGAGACGTGAACGCAGTTTATCCAGCACGAGCTTTACTCCCTGATAGCTATAGTCCTGCTATTTTGCCATATCCCGACAAGAAGATAGCGGCGTAAATCAACAAACCGTTGTCCGGTATACCTCATTATTGGTGCCATCAATACGCCATTAGCTGCCTTAAATCAAAAATTGTCGCGTATGGGTTAATTAAAATCCCAGCTCGTTAACATTTTTTACGATCCCTGCGATCGACAACATCGGGATAAATTATGGAGCTGCTCTGCCCTGCCGGAAACCTTCCGGCGCTTAAGGCGGCCATCGAAAATGGGGCCGATGCGGTCTATATCGGGCTGAAAGATGATACCAACGCCCGCCATTTTGCGGGTCTTAACTTTACGGAGAAAAAGCTTCAGGAAGCCGTTAACTTCGTTCACCAGCACCGGCGCAAACTGCACATCGCCATCAATACCTTTGCCCATCCTGATGGCTATGCCCGCTGGCAGCGCGCCGTGGATATGGCGGCCCAGCTGGGCGCCGATGCGCTGATCCTGGCCGACCTCGCCATGCTTGAGTATGCGGCAGAACGTTATCCGCATATTGAGCGCCACGTCTCTGTTCAGGCATCGGCCACCAATGAAGAGGCCGTGCGTTTTTATCATCGACACTTTGACGTGGCTCGCGTGGTGCTGCCGCGCGTGCTCTCTATTCATCAGGTTAAGCAACTGGCGCGCGTCACGCCAGTGCCGCTGGAGGTTTTTGCCTTCGGCAGCCTGTGCATCATGGCCGAAGGCCGCTGCTATCTTTCTTCCTATCTCACCGGGGAATCGCCAAATACCGTCGGCGCCTGCTCGCCTGCCCGCTTCGTTCGCTGGCAGCAAACGCCGCAGGGACTGGAGTCACGCCTGAATGACGTGTTAATTGACCGCTATCAGGACGGTGAAAACGCGGGCTACCCGACGCTGTGCAAAGGCCGTTATCTGGTGGACGGCGAGCGCTACCACGCACTGGAGGAGCCCACCAGCCTCAACACGCTGGAATTGCTGCCGGAACTGCTGGCCGCCAATATTGCCTCGGTGAAAATCGAAGGCCGCCAGCGCAGCCCGGCCTACGTGAGCCAGGTGGCGAAGGTGTGGCGTCAGGCCATCGACCGCTGCATGGCGGACCCGCAAAACTACGCCCCGCAGGCGGCATGGATGGAGACGCTCGGCGCGATGTCCGAAGGCACCCAAACCACGCTCGGCGCGTATCACCGTAAATGGCAGTGAGATAATCATGAAATATTCATTAGGGCCGGTGCTTTACTACTGGCCAAAAGAGACGCTGGAAGATTTTTACCGGCAGGCGGCTAACAGCAGCGCCGATGTGATTTACCTCGGCGAAGCGGTATGCAGCAAGCGCCGCGCCACCAAAGTGGGCGACTGGCTGGAGATGGCGAAAAACCTGGCCGGCAGCGGCAAGCAGGTGGTGCTCTCGACGCTGGCGCTGGTACAGGCGTCCTCTGAACTGGGCGAGCTGAAGCGCTACGTCGAAAACGGTGAGTTCCTGCTGGAGGCGAGCGACCTGGGCGTGGTGAACCTGTGCGCCGAGCGTAAGCTGCCGTTTGTCGCCGGACATGCACTGAATTGCTATAACGCCGTGACCCTGCGCCTGTTGCTCAAACAGGGGATGACCCGCTGGTGCATGCCGGTTGAGCTCTCCCGCGACTGGCTGGCCAACCTGCTCACACAGTGCGACGAACTGGGCATTCGCAACAAGTTTGAAGTAGAGGTCCTGAGCTACGGGCATCTGCCGCTGGCCTACTCTGCCCGCTGTTTCACCGCACGTTCCGAAGATCGCCCGAAAGACGAGTGCGAAACCTGCTGCATTAAGTACCCGAACGGACGCAGTATGCTGTCGCAGGAGAATCAGCAGGTGTTTGTTCTTAACGGCATTCAGACCATGAGCGGTTACGTCTATAACCTCGGCAACGAACTGGCGTCAATGCACGGGCTGGTGGATATGGTGCGGCTTTCGCCGCTTGATACCGGTGTTTTCGCCATGCTGGACGCCTTCCGCGCCAACGAAAACGGCGCCTCGCCGCTGCCGCTGACGGCAAACAGCGACTGCAACGGTTACTGGCGACGTCTCGCCGGGCTGGAATTGCAGGCGTAAAAAAAGCTCACTTTGTTAACAACGGTTATCATTTTTTAATGCAGTATTAAAGATTGACCGTCGACAAAGTGAGCTGTTATGACTGACAAAACCATTCCGTTTTCGGTGCTGGATCTGGCGCCGATCCCACAAGGCTCCTCGGCCAGAGAAGCCTTCACGCACTCTCTCGATCTTGCTCAGCTTGCCGAAAAGCGCGGCTATCACCGCTACTGGCTGGCGGAGCACCACAATATGGTGGGCATCGCCAGCGCCGCCACCTCGGTGCTGATTGGCTATCTGGCGGCGAATACCACCACTCTGCACCTGGGCTCCGGCGGTGTGATGCTGCCGAACCACGCTCCACTGGTGATTGCCGAGCAGTTCGGGACGCTGAATACCCTCTATCCGGGCCGTATTGATCTAGGGCTTGGCCGCGCGCCGGGCAGCGACCAGCCGACCATGCGCGCCCTGCGTCGCCATATGAGCGGCGATATCGATAACTTCCCGCGTGACGTGGCGGAGCTGGTGGACTGGTTTGACGCGCGGGATCCGAACCCGCACGTGCGTCCTGTGCCGGGGTACGGGGAAAAGATCCCGGTATGGCTGTTAGGCTCAAGTCTGTACAGCGCGCAGCTCGCCGCTCAGCTGGGGCTGCCGTTCGCGTTCGCTTCCCACTTCGCACCGGATATGCTGCATCAGGCGCTGCATCTTTATCGTACGCACTTCAATCCGTCTGAACGTCTGGAGAAGCCGTATGCGATGGTGTGTATCAATATCATTGCCGCCGACAGCAACCGCGACGCGGAATTCCTGTTTACCTCTATGCAGCAGGCGTTTGTGAAGCTGCGTCGCGGTGAGACGGGCCAGCTTCCGCCGCCGGTAGAGAATATGCATCAGCTGTGGTCGGCTTCCGAGCAGTATGGCGTGCAGCAGGCTCTGAGTATGTCGCTGGTGGGTGATAAGGCGAAAGTGCGTCACGGGCTGGAGGCGGTGCTGCGTGAAACGCAGGCGGATGAGATTATGGTTAACGGCCAGATTTTCGATCACCAGGCGCGTCTGCATTCGTTTGATTTGGCAATGCAGGTGAAAGAGGAGTTGGTGGGGTAGTTTTTTGCCGGATGGCGGCTTCGCCTTATCCGGCCTACGCGATCCTTGTAGGCCCGGTAAGCGTAGCGCCACCGGGCTTTCTGTTTACTGATACACAGGCAACAGGTTAAAACTCGACAGCACGTGGACCACCGCGTTGCCGATACCAAATACCAGAATCAGCGCAATCATCGGCTTTCCGCCCCAGACGCGGAATTTCGGGCTGCCGAAGCGCTTACGTGATTTGCGCGCCAGCAGCGCCGGTACAATCGCCGCCCAGATGGTGGCCGCCAGTCCTGCATAGCCGATGGCGTACAGGAAGCCGTTCGGCCACAGCAGGCCGCCCACAATCGGCGGCAGGAAGGTCAACAGCGCGGTTTTGAAGCGCCCCATCGCAGAGTCATCAAAACCAAACAGATCCGCCAGATAGTCAAACAGACCCAGCGTCACGCCGAGGAATGAGCTCGCCACCGCAAAGTTCGAGAAGACCACCAGAAGCAGATCCAGGCTGCGGCTGTTCAGCACGCCGCTCAGCGCCTGTACCAGCACATCAATGTTACCGCCCTTCTGCGCAATGCCGATAAATTCCGGACGCGGGATGTTACCCATCGTCCCCAGCAGCCAGATCACATACAGCCCCAGCGCCAGCAGCGTGCCGTAAACCAGGCATTTCACGATGGTGCGCGGATCCTTGCCGTAGTACTTCATCAGGCTCGGTACGTTGCCGTGGTAGCCGAACGACGCAAGACAGAATGGCAGCGTCATCAGCAGGTACGGCGTGTAGGAGGTGTTCACTTCCGCAACGTTAAACAGCGTGGCCGGCGTGACATGCCCCAGCAGGCTGCCGAAGGTCAGAAAGAAGGTGATGACCTTTGCGCCCAGCACGATCGCCGTCATGCGGCTGACCGCTTTGGTGCTCATCCAGACGATAAACGCCACGCCCAGCGCGAAGCAGAGACCCGCCAGACGCGCCGGAACATTCAGCGACATCTCTGAGAAGGTGTGATGCAGAATCGACCCGCTCGCTGAAATGTACGCGTAGGTCAGGATGTAGAGTACAAACGCGATGGACAGCCCGTTCACCAGGTTCCAGCCTTTGCCCAGCAGATCCCGGGTGATGGTGTCGAAGCTGGAGCCAATGCGGTAGTTCAGGTTTGCTTCAAGGATCATCAGCCCGGAATGGAGCATGCAGAACCAGGTGAAAACCAGCGCCGCCAGCGACCAGAAGAACCACGCACCGGACATGACCACAGGCAGGGAAAACATCCCGGCACCAATGATGGTTCCGCCGATGATCACCACGCCGCCAAGCAGCGAAGGTGACGTTTGGGTGGTGGTTAGTGTTGCCATGCGGCCTTATCTCCAGTGAAAAATGTGGTTCTGCATTTTAGTGTGTTGCACTGTACCAGTACAAGAGTACAAAAGGAATAAAAAAAGCCCCGATAGCAACTATCGGGGCTGTATATTTTACTTTACGTCAGAAGCGAAAGGCTTACGCGTCACCGAAACGACGACGGCTGGCGCCTTCTTCACGGCGTGGACCACGGTTTTCGCGGCGCTCGCCGGAGAAACGACGGCCTTCACCACCGCGACCTTCGCTGCGACCGCCTTCACGACGCTCGCCACCGAAACCGCGACCACCGCCACGACGTTCGCCGCCACGGTCAGGACGTGGCTGTGCATCGCCCAGCAGCTGCATGTTCATCGGCTTATTCAGGATGCGAGTGCGAGTAAAGTGTTGCAGTACTTCGCCCGGCATGCCTTTTGGCAGCTCGATGGTGGAGTGGGAACCGAACAGCTTGATGTTACCAATGTAACGGCTGCTGATGTCGCCTTCGTTAGCGATCGCGCCAACGATGTGACGAACTTCAACACCATCATCACGGCCCACTTCAATGCGATACAGTTCCATTTCGCCAGCGTCACGACGCTCGCGACGTGGACGGTCTTCACCACCACGCTCTGGACGGTCACCGCGTGGACCACGGTCGTTACGGTCGCCACGACGTTCGAAACGATCGTCACGGTCACGGAACTCACGCTTAGGACGCATCGGCGCATCAGGTGGCACGATCAGGCTACGTTCGCCCTGCGCCATTTTCAGCAGTGCTGCGGCCAGGGTTTCCATGTCCAGCTCTTCGCCTTCAGCAACAGGCTGGATCTGGGACAGCAGCGCACGGTACTGATCCAGATCGCTGCTTTCCAGCTGCTGCTGTACTTTCGCGGCGAATTTTTCCAGACGGCGTTTGCCCAGCAGTTCTGCGTTTGGCAGCTCGGCTTCTGGAATGGTCAGCTTCATGGTGCGTTCAATGTTACGCAGCAGACGACGCTCGCGGTTCTCAACGAACAGCAGCGCACGACCCGCGCGACCCGCACGACCGGTACGGCCGATACGGTGAACGTAAGACTCGGAGTCCATCGGGATGTCGTAGTTAACAACCAGGCTGATACGCTCAACGTCCAGGCCACGTGCTGCCACGTCGGTTGCAATCAGGATGTCCAGACGACCGTCTTTCAGACGCTCCAGAGTCTGCTCACGCAGGGCCTGGTTCATGTCGCCGTTCAGCGCTGCGCTGTTGTAGCCGCTACGCTCCAGGGCTTCAGCCACTTCCAGGGTCGCGTTTTTGGTACGAACGAAGATAATCGCCGCATCAAAATCTTCCGCTTCCAGGAAACGCACCAGCGCTTCGTTTTTGCGCATGCCGTATACAGACCAGTAGCTCTGGCTGATGTCCGGGCGAGTGGTCACGCTGGACTGAATGCGCACTTCCTGCGGCTCTTTCATGAAGCGGCGGGTAATGCGACGGATCGCTTCTGGCATAGTTGCAGAGAACAGAGCGGTCTGATGACCTTCCGGGATCTGCGCCATGATGGTTTCTACGTCTTCGATGAAGCCCATACGCAGCATTTCATCGGCTTCGTCCAGTACCAGGCCGCTCAGTTTAGAGAGGTCCAGGGTACCGCGCTTCAGGTGATCCAGCAGACGGCCCGGCGTACCGACAACAATCTGTGGACCCTGGCGCAGGGCGCGTAACTGCACGTCATAACGCTGGCCGCCGTACAGGGCTACCACGTTTACGCCGCGCATATGTTTAGAGAATTCCGTCATAGCTTCAGCAACCTGAACAGCCAGTTCACGGGTTGGAGCCAGGACGAGGATCTGCGGCGCGCGCAGGTCCGGATCAATGTTGTTCAGCAGCGGCAGCGAGAATGCTGCGGTTTTACCGCTACCAGTCTGGGCCATGCCCAGCACGTCACGACCAGAAAGCAGGTGTGGGATACACTCAGCCTGGATCGGAGATGGTTTTTCGTAACCCAGATCGTTAAGGGCTTCAAGGATAGGAGCCTTCAGGCCCAGATCTGCAAAAGTGGTTTCGAATTCAGCCATGTAGTACAAGTGCCTCGATATTAATGGCGGCCAGTCTACTTAGCTCATCGTGAAAATGATTAGCAATTTTCATTGAAAAGTGTGAACCGGCTCAAATTAGGTGTATTGACGAACAACAACGCCCTCACCAGTGAAGGTGATGGCAATCAAAAGATTACGGGCTGATGTTTATGTCGTCAGCTATTGCTGGTCCGATTCTGCCAGGTCGTCTTGCTCCTGGCCCAAGAGCGATAATTCCAACAATGCATAACGGTGCTCAACGAAGTTATGTACGTTGTTAGCAACCGCTAATTTGAACAGTGCCGTAGCGCTGTCCATATCCCCCAGACTTAGGTAGTACTTACCTAAATAGAAGTTGGTTTCACTGAGATGCTCAGCGAGCGAGGTGTTATCCGTTGCGTCCGCCTTGAGGCGTTCCATCAGCGTTGCTTCGCTAATGTTGCCCAGGTAGAACTCGACAATGTTCCATCCCCACTGTTCCTTGTCCGATTTCTCGAAGCGCTGTTTCAGTGCTTCTTTGGCCTGCTTCTCATCGAGCTTCTGCTCAACGATGTAAAGCCACAGGCTGCGGAAAGGATCATTAGGATCGTCTTGATAAAACGCCAGCAGATCATCTTGCGCTAACTTATCACGACCGCCGTAATACAATGCGATACCGCGATTCAAGTGCGCGTAGTTGTAAGTTGGATCAAGCTCAAGTACAGAATCAAACGCTTCATAGGCAGCATCAAAATTGCCTGCCTGCGTTAAATAAATGCCTAAGTAATTGAATACTTCAGGCATATCAGGTCGAATCGCCAGCGCTTGTGAAAAATCATTTCGCGCCAGTGCCCTCAGACCGAGACTATCATACAACACTCCGCGCTCATATAAAAGCTGTGCGCGTTCGTCATCGGTTAAAGCCCGACTGGCAAGTATTTGTTCCATGCGTGCCAGAATGACTTCCTGCTGCAAAGTCGGTTGCAATGGCACTGCGAGGACTTCGCTCTTACGCCAGGCAGAGTTGCTGCATCCTGCCAGCGTTAAAGCTGTCGCAACGAAACACCAGCGCAAAAAAGGCTTCATTTCCCACTCCCGAAGACAACTATTGGATGAACGTCCTGTCCCCCGGCGGCTTAACAAGGCGTCCTGCCTGATAATAAGCCCTCCGCCTGCGCGGAGGGCAAATGGCAACCTTACTCGCCTTGCTGTTCAGCAGCCGGAGCTTCCGGCGCCGCAGCAGGCTGAGACTGCTCGGTTGCTTCTTTAATGCTCAGACGGATACGGCCCTGGCGGTCAACTTCCAGAACTTTCACCGGTACTTCCTGACCCATTTGCAGGTAATCGGTCACTTTCTCAACGCGCTTGTCAGCGATCTGAGAGATGTGTACCAGACCTTCTTTACCGCCACCGATGGCAACGAATGCGCCAAAGTCAACGATACGGGTCACTTTACCATTGTAGATACGGCCCACTTCGATTTCTGCCGTGATCTCTTCGATACGACGGATAGCGTATTTCGCTTTCTCGCCGTCGGTTGCTGCGATCTTCACAGTACCGTCATCTTCGATTTCGATGGTGGTGCCCGTTTCTTCGGTCAGTGCACGGATAACAGAACCGCCCTTACCGATAACATCTTTGATCTTGTCTGGATTGATCTTGATGGTGTGAATACGCGGAGCGAATTCAGAGATATCACCGCGTGGCGCGTTGATAGCCTGTTCCATTACGCCCAGGATGTGCAGACGCGCACCTTTAGCCTGGTTCAGAGCAACCTGCATGATCTCTTTGGTGATGCCTTCAATTTTGATATCCATCTGCAAGGCAGAGATACCGTCGCGGGAACCCGCCACTTTGAAGTCCATATCGCCCAGGTGGTCTTCGTCACCCAGAATGTCAGACAGAACAACGTAGTTGTCGCCTTCTTTCACCAGACCCATTGCGATACCCGCAACGGCGGCTTTAATTGGCACGCCTGCATCCATCAGCGCCAGAGAAGCACCACACACGGAAGCCATGGAAGAAGAACCGTTGGATTCGGTGATTTCAGACACCACACGTACGGTGTACGGGAATTTGTCTGCTTCTGGCATCACTGCCAGCACGCCGCGCTTCGCCAGACGACCGTGACCAATTTCACGACGCTTCGGTGAGCCAACCATACCGGTTTCGCCCACAGAGTACGGAGGGAAGTTGTAGTGGAACAGGAAGCTGTCAGTGCGCTCGCCCATCAGTTCGTCGATGATCTGTGCGTCACGTGCAGTACCCAGGGTCGCGGTTACCAGCGCCTGCGTTTCACCACGAGTGAACAGCGCAGAACCGTGAGTACGTGGCAGTACGCCAGTACGCACGTCCAGACCACGGATCATGTCTTTTTCACGGCCATCGATACGCGGCTCGCCTGCCAGTACGCGGCTACGAACAACGTTTTTCTCGATGGCGTGCAGGATTTCGCCAATTTCGTTAGCGTCCAGCGTTTCGTCTTCGGCAACCAGGGTCGCGGTCACTTCAGATTTGATCACATCAACCTGAGCATAGCGCTCCTGTTTGTCGGTGATGCGGTATGCGTCGCTCAGACGAGATTCTGCCAGTGCAGCAACGCGTGCGTTCAGCGCGTCGTTGGCCGCTTCTGGCTGCCAGTCCCAACGTGGTTTACCGGCTTCTTTCACCAGATCGTTGATGTTCTGGATAACAACCTGCTGCTGGTCGTGGCCAAATACCACAGCGCCCAGCATCTGGTCTTCGCTCAGCAGTTCAGCTTCGGATTCAACCATCAGCACCGCGGCTTCAGTACCAGCGACAACCAGGTCCAGCTTACTCTCTTTCAGCTCTTCCTGAGTTGGGTTCAGCACGTACTGATCGTTGATGTAACCGACGCGCGCAGCACCGATTGGGCCATTGAATGGAATACCAGACAGTGACAGGGCAGCAGACGCACCGATCATCGCGACGATGTCCGGGTTAACCTGCGGGTTAACGGAAACAACGGTTGCGATAACCTGCACTTCGTTCACGAAGCCTTCCGGGAACAGCGGACGAACCGGGCGGTCAATCAGACGCGCGATCAGGGTTTCGCCTTCGCTTGGACGGCCTTCACGACGGAAGAAGCCACCCGGGATTTTACCGGCAGCGTAGGTACGCTCCTGGTAGTTAACGGTCAGCGGGAAGAAGTCCTGACCTGGTTTAGCTTTTTTCTGGCCAACTACGGTAACGAATACAGCAGTGTCATCCATGCTTACCATAACGGCAGCAGTAGCCTGACGCGCCATCATGCCGGTTTCCAGCGTGACGGTATGCTGACCATACTGGAATTTACGAACGATCGGATTCAGCAAAATTCTGTCCTTTCTTAAATGTTTGAAAGCACACCACCGGTGTGCTGACGATTTAACCCGACCTTCTTCGCATCCTCGCGACTAATGACAACCGACACCCCCATGGGTGAAGCCTCTCATTAGCCGCGCGAACCTCTGCAATGAAGATCATTTATAGCAACAATACAATAGTTTCCATTGAATTGCTGCCGTCTGGTTGAAAAAAGGGGCCATCAGGCCCCCTTTTCTGAAACTCGCAAGAATTAGCGACGCAGACCCAGACGCTCGATCAGCGCGGTGTAGCGTGCAACATCTTTACGCTTCAGGTAGTCGAGCAGTTTACGACGCTGAGAAACCATACGCAGCAGACCACGACGGCTGTGGTGATCTTTTTTGTGCTCTGCAAAGTGACCTTGCAGGTGGTTAATCTGTGCAGTCAGCAGTGCAACCTGAACTTCGGTAGAACCGCTGTCGTTAGTACCACGACCAAACTCAGAAACGATTTTAGCTTTAGCTTCAACGCTTAGAGACATTTTCAAACTCCAAAGTATAAAGAATGTAAGGATGCCGATCTCTAATTCAGCTATCCCATGTACGCCCCGCAGATTGTTAAACAATTTACCAGGCGTTAAGCGGCGATATTCTACTCGTCTCCCCTGCTTATCGCAAGGTGAGGCGTTATCACCGTCACGCTTCGACCGGATAGTCGACGACCAGACGACGCGGCGCCACACGCCCTTCGCCGTCCATTTCGCCCATACCGATGAATTTGCCTTCGTCACCTTCCGTCACGCGTACCAGGCCCTCAAGGGGAGCTCCCGTTGTGCGAACCGGGTTTCCGTTCTTAAAGTAAACGGACGATGTTAAAGGAAGATTAACAACCGGGAAGTCCACTGCCGGACTGTCCATTGGCATCAGCAGCGGGTCCAGCAGATCGGCCGGCGCAACGCCCTGCGCTTGCGCCTGTTCAACCAGGGCGTGCAGATGCTCAAGCGTCACCATGCGTTCGACCGGATATTTGCTGACCGCCAGACGACGCAGATAAATCACATGCGCGCCGCAGCCCAGCTTTTCACCGAGGTCATCAATAATGGTGCGGATATAGGTCCCTTTCGAACAGTGCACTTCCAGCTCCAGCTCATCACCTTCGTGACGAATAAACAGCAGCTCATACACAGTAATCGGACGAGCTTCGCGCGGAACCTCAATGCCCTGACGCGCATATTCGTAAAGCTTCTTGCCCTGATATTTCAGCGCCGAATACATCGACGGCACCTGTAGCGTATCACCACGGAAGCTGTCCAGCGCCGCATCAAGTTGCTCTGCGCTGAAGGTCACCGGGCGCTCTTCCACCACCTGGCCATCTGCATCGGAGGTATCCGTGCGCTGGCCCAGTTTGGCAATCACGCGGTAGCGTTTATCGGAATCCAGCAGGTACTGGGAAAACTTTGTGGCTTCCCCCAGGCAGATCGGCAGCATGCCGGTTGCCAGCGGATCCAGCGCGCCAGTGTGCCCTGCACGGTTGGCGTTATAAATACGCTTCACTTTTTGCAGCACGTCGTTGCTGGATGCGCCCTGTGGTTTATCCAGCAACAGCACGCCATGCACGTCACGACCGCGACGACGAGGACGACTCATCAGTCCTCCTTGCTGTCGTCCGCCGGGTTAACACGACGCTCATCGTCATGTTTCACCACGCTGGTCACCAGGTTGGACATACGCATACCTTCAACCAGCGAGTTGTCGTAGAAGAAGGTCAGCTCTGGCACGATACGCAGGCGCATCGCTTTGCCAAGCAGAGAGCGGATGAAACCCGAGGCTTCCTGCAACGCTTTAATGCCGTTCTTCACGGCGTCTTCATCCTGGTCATTCAGGAAAGTTACAAACACTTTGGCGTACGCCAGGTCGCGAGACATTTCCACGCCAGACACGGTGGTCATCATACCCACGCGTGGATCTTTGATTTCACGTTGCAGAATGAGAGCGATCTCTTTCTGCATCTCCTGCGCGACGCGCTGTGGGCGACCAAATTCTTTCGCCATAATAAATTCTCCAGACAAAAAAGGGGCTTAAGCCCCTTTTTAAAATTACTGCCGGGTGGCGCTTCGCTTACCCGGCCTACGCTAATTAATCTTCAGTTGACGAAGATTACGCGATGGTACGCTGAATTTCGATGATCTCGAACACTTCGATCATATCGCCAACGCGAACGTCGTTGTAGTTCTTCACGCCGATACCACATTCCATACCGTTACGGACTTCGTTAACGTCATCTTTGAAGCGGCGCAGGGATTCCAGCTCGCCTTCGTAGATAACCACGTTGTCACGCAGTACGCGGATTGGGTTGTGACGCTTGATGGTCCCTTCGGTAACCATACAGCCCGCGATCGCACCGAATTTCGGTGATTTGAACACGTCACGTACTTCAGCCAGACCGATGATCTGCTGTTTCAGCTCAGGAGACAGCATGCCGCTCATCGCTGCTTTCACTTCGTCAATCAGGTTATAGATGACGGAGTAGTAACGCAGATCCAGGCTTTCAGCATCAATCACTTTACGCGCAGATGCGTCAGCACGAACGTTGAAGCCAACCAGGATCGCGTTGGACGCTGCTGCCAGGGTTGCGTCGGTTTCGGTGATACCACCTACGCCAGAACCGATGATCTTCACTTTCACTTCGTCGGTAGACAGTTTCAGCAAGGAGTCGGAGATCGCTTCCACAGAACCCTGAACGTCCGCTTTCAGAACGATGTTCACTTCGTGAACTTCGCCTTCGGTCATGTTGGCGAACATGTTCTCGAGTTTAGATTTCTGCTGACGAGCCAGCTTCACTTCACGGAATTTACCCTGACGATACAGAGCGACTTCACGCGCTTTCTTCTCGTCACGTACCACGGTGACTTCGTCACCGGCAGCCGGAACACCGGACAGGCCGAGGATTTCCACTGGAATGGACGGACCCGCTTCCAGCACTTCCTGACCCAGTTCGTTACGCATCGCACGAACGCGACCGTATTCGAAACCACACAGAACGATGTCGCCCTTGTGCAGAGTACCTTCGCGAACCAGAACGGTTGCAACCGGACCACGACCTTTATCCAGGAAGGATTCGATTACCGCGCCGCTCGCCATACCTTTACGAACCGCTTTCAGCTCCAGAACTTCAGCCTGAAGCAGGATAGCGTTCAGCAGGTCGTCGATACCGGTACCTGCTTTTGCTGATACAGGGATGAACTGCGCTTCACCGCCCCACTCTTCCGGCATAACGCCGTACTGGGACAGTTCGTTCTTCACGCGATCCATATCGGCTTCTGGCTTATCGATTTTGTTAACTGCGACAACCAGAGGCACCTGCGCCGCTTTCGCGTGCTGGATAGCTTCAATGGTCTGTGGCATCACGCCATCGTCGGCAGCAACAACCAGAACAACGATATCCGTTGCCTGAGCACCACGAGCACGCATTGAGGTAAACGCTGCGTGGCCTGGGGTATCCAGGAAGGTGATCATGCCGTTTTCGGTTTCTACGTGGTAAGCACCGATGTGCTGGGTAATACCACCCGCTTCGCCGGAGGCAACCTTAGTAGAACGAATGTAGTCAAGCAGAGAGGTTTTACCGTGGTCAACGTGACCCATGATGGTCACGACCGGTGCGCGCGGTTCAGCCGCTGCGCCCGTATCACGGTCGCTCATTACTGCTTCTTCCAGCTCGTTTTCACGACGCAGGATAACTTTGTGGCCCATCTCTTCGGCAACCAGCTGTGCGGTTTCCTGGTCGATGACCTGGTTGATGGTGGCCATTGCGCCCAGTTTCATCATCGCTTTGATGACCTGAGAGCCTTTCACCGCCATCTTGTTAGCCAGTTCGCCAACGGTGATGGTTTCGCCGATCACAACGTCACGGTTAACGGCCTGAGCAGGCTTCTGGAAGCCCTGCTGGAGAGCGGAACCTTTACGCTTGCCGCCTTTACCGCCGCGAACCGCTGCACGCGCTTCTTCACGGTCAGCTTTTGATTCAGCGTGTTTGTTACCTTTTTTCGCAGGACGCGCAGCTTTTGCACTGCGAGTACGGCCACGACCACCTTCAACTTCGCGGTCGTTGTCGTCTTCTGCCTGACGCGCATGCTGAGACGTGGTGACGTGATAATCGCTGGTATCTTCAGTTGGTTCAGCGGTATTCACACCGTTCTTCTCGTTTTCTTCTGCCATGCGACGCGCTTCTTCGGCGACGCGGCGAGCTTCTTCTTCAAGCTTGCGGCGGGCTTCTTCTTCCGCTTTACGCTTCAGCTCGGCAGCTTCATTTTCACGGCGGGCTTTTTCAGCCTGGGCAGTTTTGGTCATTTCGTCGGTCTGTTGATTGCTCACTTTGTCTTTTTCCGCAGCGTCACGCTTCGCTTTTTCACCGGCGTCGCGTTTCGCTTTTTCTGCGGCCTCACGTTCAGCTTTTAATTCTGCTTCACGTTTGGCAGTGGCTTCTGCCTCACGCTGAGCTTGTTCTTCCGCTTCACGCTGTGCCTGCTCTTCCGCGGCAAGGCGTTCTGCCTCTTGCGGATCACGTTTTACAAAGGTGCGCGTCTTGCGGACTTCAATTTGTACCGACTTGCTTTTGCCACCGGTACCAGGGATGTTCAACGTGCTACGCGTTTTACGCTGTAGCGTTAACTTGTCAGGCGTAGAGCCGTGTTCACGGTTCAGGTGCGCTAACAAGGTTTGTTTTTCTTGCGCGGTCACCGAGTCATCAGCGGACTTCGGGATCCCTGCATCAGCAAATTGCTGTACCAGGCGGTCCACGGAGGTCTGAATCTCAGCAGCCAGCGATTTTACAGTTACATCAGTCATGCTGTTCCTTCCTGCTACAGTTTATTACGCTTCGTCGCCGAACCAGCAAATATTACGTGCGGCCATGATGAGTTCGCCGGCTTTCTCGTCGGTTAAACCTTCGATATCGGCCAGGTCATCAACGCCTTGCTCAGCGAGATCTTCCAGCGTACAAACACCACGGGCAGCCAGCTTGAACGCAATCGCACGATCAAGACCTTCCAGATTCAGCAGGTCATCAGCCGGCTTCTTATCGCCAAGGCTTTCTTCCTGAGCCAGCGCCAGGGTGGTCAGTGCGTTTTTAGCGCGTTCACGCAGGGCTTCAACGGTTGGTTCATCCAGACCGTCAATTTCCAGCAGCTCTTTCATTGGCACGTAGGCCAGTTCTTCCAGCGTAGAGAAACCTTCTTCAACCAGCACAGTGGCGAAGTCTTCGTCAATGTCCAGGTATTTGGTGAAGGTATCGATCGCCGCGTGGGCTTCAGCCTGATGCTTGGCCTGAAGGTCATCAACGGTCATCACGTTGAGTTCCCAGCCGCTCAGCTGTGACGCCAGACGTACGTTCTGACCGTTACGGCCAATCGCCTGCGCCAGGTTGCCCGCTTCTACAGCGATATCCATGGTGTGTTTGTCTTCGTCAACAACGATAGACGCCACATCAGCCGGTGCCATTGCGTTGATCACGAACTGCGCCGGGTTATCGTCCCACAGAACGATATCAATGCGCTCGCCGCCCAGTTCGGTAGAAACCGCCTGAACACGTGCGCCACGCATACCGACGCAAGCACCGACCGGGTCGATACGCTTGTCGTTGGTTTTCACCGCAATTTTCGCACGGGAACCCGGATCGCGGGCCGCCGCTTTGATTTCGATAACTTCTTCGCCGATTTCCGGCACTTCGATACGGAACAGTTCAACCAGCATTTCTGGTTTAGAACGCGTCACGAACAGCTGTGCACCACGCGCTTCAGGACGTACGGCATACAGCACACCACGAATACGGTCGCCTGGGCGGAAGTTTTCACGCGGCAGCATGTCTTCACGCAGGATCACGGCTTCAGCGTTACCCGGCAGCCCTTCGGATTTGATCTCCAGAGAGATGTTGTCGCGGTTCACTTTCTTCACCACACCAGTGATGATTTCGCCTTCCTGATCGCGGAACTGATCGACAACCAGCGCGCGCTCGGCTTCGCGAACTTTCTGCACGATAACCTGCTTCGCGGTCTGGGTGGTGATACGGTCGAAGGTAACAGATTCAATCTGATCTTCAACGTAGTCACCCACGTTCAGACTTTCGTCTTCAAAACGTGCCGCTTCCAGCGTGATCTCTTTGGTCGGTTGGGTCACTTCTTCTACGATTACCCAACGACGGAATGTATCGAAGTCACCGCTTTTACGATCGATTTCTACGCGAACATCGATCTCTTGTTCGTATTTTTTCTTGGTTGCTGTAGCCAGTGCACTTTCCAGCGCTTCGAAAATCTTCTCACGCGGCAGTGATTTCTCGTTGGAGACGGCTTCAACAACAGCCAAAATTTCTTTGTTCATCGCGGGCTTTTCACCTCAATCCAGACTGTTAAAAGTGGGGAACCAGGTTCGCCTTCTGGATATTACTCAGCGCGAACACTTCATCTTTGCCTTCGACTGTCACCGTGATCATTTCACCATCAACGGCTTTGATAATTCCCTGCCATTTACGGCGGTTCTGTACGGCCATACGCAGAACGAGAGCCACTTCTTCACCGGTAAAGCGCACGTAGTGCTCGGCCGTGAACATCGGACGATCGAGGCCAGGTGAGGAAACTTCCAGGTTGTACGCAACGGTAATCGGATCTTCAACATCAAGAACCGCACTCACCTGGTGGCTGACATCAGCACAATCATCAACATTGATGCCATCTTCACTATCAATATAGATGCGCAGTGTGGATGTACGGCCGCGAACGAATTCGATGCCGACCAGTTCGTAGCCCAGTGCTTCGACCGGCGCAGTAATCATCTCTGTTAATTTTTGCTCTAATGTGGACAAGCCCACCCCCAAGACATAAAAAAAGGGCGTAAAGCCCAGTTATTCTGTAGTCAGATAACAAAAAACCCCGATAAATCGGGGCTTTAGATAACTGAACCCTATAGCCACAACTGTGGCCTGGAGCACTCTCCGAAAGCATTTTTTCAAATCCAGCTACGAAGGCTCTAAGTCTTCACAGTATATTTGAAAAAGAACTTTATAGGAAAGTGGTTGCGGGGGCCGGATTTGAACCGACGACCTTCGGGTTATGAGCCCGACGAGCTACCAGGCTGCTCCACCCCGCGCCTGAAACGTGGCAAATTCTACGCGTTTTGGACAGAATTTGCAAATAATGCTGGGATTTGGTACCGAAGACGGGACGTAAAATCGGCGTTCAGTATATTGATAGTTGACCCCACCTGTCAACCCAACTTCAGCCAGGGCAATAAAAGGGAAATTTTTACAAAAAACGCACACGTCTCTTTCGGTCGTCGATAAAAGATGATTAAATGAATACTCACTTATTTTGCATAAACATGCATCGAGAGCGAAAGCGGTCTCTAATCAGTCAATCAAGCAGGGTTTTATTATATGACGACGATTCTCAAGCATCTCCCGGTAGGACAACGTATTGGCATCGCTTTTTCTGGCGGCCTGGATACCAGCGCTGCACTGCTGTGGATGCGCCAGAAGGGAGCGGTTCCTTATGCATATACTGCGAACCTGGGTCAGCCGGACGAGGAAGATTATGACGCGATCCCTCGTCGTGCCATGGAATATGGCGCAGAGAACGCACGTCTGATCGACTGCCGTAAGCAGCTGGTTGCCGAAGGGATTGCCGCAATCCAGTGCGGTGCTTTCCATAATACGACCGGCGGCCTGACCTATTTCAATACCACCCCGCTGGGTCGTGCCGTCACCGGCACTATGCTGGTTGCCGCCATGAAAGAAGATGGCGTGAACATCTGGGGGGACGGTAGCACCTATAAAGGCAACGATATTGAACGTTTCTATCGTTATGGCCTGCTGACCAACGCCGAGTTGCAGATCTACAAACCGTGGCTGGATACCGACTTCATCGACGAGCTGGGTGGCCGTCATGAAATGTCTGAGTTTATGATTGCCTGCGGCTTTGACTACAAGATGTCCGTTGAGAAAGCCTACTCAACCGACTCCAACATGCTGGGTGCGACGCATGAAGCGAAAGACCTGGAATTCCTGAACTCCAGCGTAAAAATTGTTAACCCGATCATGGGTGTGAAGTTCTGGGATGAGAACGTGAAGATCCCGGCGGAAGAAGTGACCGTGCGTTTCGAACGTGGTCATCCGGTTGCCCTGAACGGTAAAACCTTCTCCGACGATGTTGAACTGATGCTGGAAGCAAACCGCATCGGCGGTCGTCACGGGCTGGGTATGAGCGATCAGATCGAAAACCGTATCATCGAAGCGAAAAGCCGTGGTATTTACGAAGCGCCGGGGATGGCGCTGCTGCACATCGCTTACGAGCGTCTGCTGACCGGTATTCACAACGAAGACACCATCGAGCAGTATCACTCTCATGGCCGTCAGCTGGGTAAACTGCTGTATCAGGGTCGCTGGTTTGATCCACAGGCGCTGATGCTGCGTGACGCCCTGCAACGTTGGGTGGCAAGCGCAATCACCGGCGAAGTGACGCTAGAACTGCGTCGCGGTAACGACTACTCCATCCTCAACACCGTGTCTGACAACCTGACCTATAAAGCAGAGCGTCTGACCATGGAGAAAGGTGAGTCAGTGTTCTCTCCGGACGATCGTATTGGCCAGCTGACCATGCGTAACCTGGACATCACCGATACCCGTGAGAAGCTGTTCAACTATGTTGAGAATGGCCTGCTCTCCGCAAACTCCGGTAACGGTCTGCCGCAGGTTGAGAACCTGGAACACAGCGATAAGAAATAATCGACAATGAGACATGCAAAAGGCGCCCATTGGGCGCCTTTTTTATTTGGTATTTGTAGGGCGGGTAAGCGCAGCGCCACCCGCCATTTAGCCCGACACCACAATGTACAGACGAAAAAAAAGACGTCTTGCGACGTCTTTCTTCTGGAATATTGGTACCGAGGATGGGACTCGAACCCACAAGCCCGTTAGGGCACTACCACCTCAAGGTAGCGTGTCTACCAATTCCACCACCTCGGTACGGAATACTTACTGCGGGATATCGCTGGTTGGCTTAGCCGGTGCAGCTGGCTGAGTTTGCTCAGTTTTCGCTGGCGCGCTCAGATTTTCCCACTCGCTTCCTTTACTGGTCTTGTTGCTGTTGATATTGCCCAGCACCAGACTGATGATGAAGAACAGCGTAGCCAGAATCGCCGTGGTGCGGGTCATGAAGTTCGCAGAACCACTTGAACCGAACAGCGTACCGGAAGCGCCTGCTCCGAAGGAGGCTCCCATATCAGCGCCTTTACCTTGCTGTAGCATAATCAGCGCTACGAGAGCGATGGCTACAATAAGGAAAATAACTAAAAGAGCTTCGTACATAATCAACCTGTTCCTTGCGGATTTGCCGCATACCAATGCTTCGACCAATTAGCAGGATTTTGTTTCCCACTGAAGCGGGTGTGAATACTAACCAAAGCGAATCACCTTCGCAAGGGCATTTTCGAGGCATTGTATCAACTGCGGAAAAAAACAGCAAAAAGCCATTAATTGCTTAAAACAAAGGCGGCAAACGCCGCCTTTTTAAACACTTATTCTGAAAGATTATGCAGCTTTGACTGCATCCGCAATGCGGTGCGCAAATTCAGTCACCTGCGCTTCGTCTTCGCCTTCCACCATCACGCGGATCAGCGGCTCGGTACCCGACTTACGCAGCAGGACGCGCCCACGGCTGCCAAGAGTCGCTTCCACCTCTGCCATCACCGCTTTCACGTTATCATTTTCCAGCGGGTCGCCTTTACCCGCGGTGAAACGCACGTTGACCAGAATCTGCGGGAACATTTTCATGCCGCTGCACAGATCGTGCAGACTCATATGGTTACGCGCCATCGCGGCAACAACCTGAAGCGCCGCCACAATGCCGTCACCGGTAGTGGTTTTATCGAGCAGGATCACGTGGCCGGAGTTTTCCGCGCCGATACGCCAGCCTTTCTCCTGGAGTTTTTCCAGCACGTAGCGGTCACCCACTTTCGCACGAACAAACGGGATGCCCAGCTGTTTCAGCGCCAGCTCCAGGCCCATATTGCTCATCAGCGTACCGACCGCGCCACCGCGCAGCTGCCCCTGACGCAGGCCTTCACGCGCAATGATGTAGAGGATCTGATCGCCATCGACCTTGTTACCTTCGTGGTCAACCATGATCACCCGGTCGCCATCGCCATCCAGGGCAATACCCAGATCGGCCTTTTCAGCCAGGACACGCGCCTGCAAGGCACGCACGTCTGTCGCGCCAACTTCTTCGTTGATGTTCAGGCCGTCCGGCTCGCAGCCGATAGTGATCACTTTCGCACCCAGCTCGCGGAACACATTCGGTGCAATGTGGTAAGTTGCACCGTTGGCACAGTCCACCACAATTTTGAGGTGTGCCAGGCTCAGTTCATTCGGGAAAGTGCCTTTGCAGAATTCAATGTAGCGGCCTGCGGCATCGACAATACGGTTTGCTTTACCCAGCTCAGCGGAGTCAACACAGGTGATCTCTTTTTCCATTTCCGCTTCAATCGCCTCTTCCACGTCATCCGGCAGTTTAGTGCCGTCGATGGAGAAGAATTTGATACCGTTGTCATAGAACGGGTTATGGGAAGCGGAAATAACGATGCCCGCTTCCGCACGGAAGGTGCGGGTCAGATAGGCAACGGCAGGGGTCGGCATTGGCCCCGTAAAGGAAGCTGAAAGCCCCGCCGCCGCCAGCCCGGCTTCCAGCGCGGATTCCAGCATATAACCCGAAATACGGGTATCTTTACCAATAATGATCTTACGGGAGCCATGACGCGCCAGCACCTTACCCGCTGCCCAGCCCAGTTTCAGGACAAAGTCAGGGGTAATTGGCGCATCGCCTACGCGCCCACGGATGCCATCGGTACCAAAATATTTACGATTACTCATAGCGTTTGTTTTCCTTCGCTGCCAGTGTGGCTTCCACCACACGCATGGCTTCTACTGTTTCTTTTACGTCATGGACGCGAATGATGTGTGCACCTTGCATCGCGGCAATCACCGCGCAGGCCAGACTGCCGCTCAGACGTTCGCTCGGCCCGACATTCAACAACTGACCAATCATCGATTTTCTCGACATTCCCACCAGCAGTGGCAGGCCGAACTGATGAAACTCTGATAAGCGCGCAAGCAACGCGTAATTGTGTGAGAGATTTTTACCGAAACCGAAGCCCGGGTCGAGCAGCAATTTCTCTTTTGCGATACCCGCACGTTCACAGCGTTCGATATGCTCAATAAAGAAGCGGGTGACGTCGGCAAACACATCGTCATATTTTGGCGCCTCCTGCATTGTTTTTGGCTGGCCTTGCATATGCATCAGACACACCGGTAGCCCGGTTTCTGCGGCGGCTTCAATCGCGCCCGGCTCGGTCAGCGAGCGGATATCATTGATAATGTGAGCGCCCACTCTCGCCACTTCACGGATCACTTCGGGTTTGGAGGTATCAACGGAGATCCACACTTCAAAGCGCCCGGCGATAGCCTCCACCACCGGCACCACGCGCGTCAGCTCTTCTTCCACCGAAACCTCCGCCGCGCCAGGCCGCGTTGACTCCCCTCCAACGTCAATGATGGTGGCACCCGCGTTGATCATTAAATTCGCGTGTTTAACCGCGTCGATAAGCGAATTATGCGTGCCGCCGTCAGAGAAGGAATCAGGCGTGACATTCAGGATCCCCATCACATGAGGATGTGAAAGATCGAGATGCGAGTCCTGGGCGAATAGTTTCATGGTTAAATCCCTGGGATTAATGTGGTTAAACAGATAAGAAAAACCCCGGAGCAAGCTCCAGGGTTTGAGATACAGACAAACGCTTCAACAGCAGTGACTTACTTGTCGCCCAACTGCTCTGACATGGTGTTGCCCGGGTTTGGCGTACGCGGTTCATCGACCGGACGCGGCGCACGCGGGGTGCCATTATTGTCAGAATTGTTAGACGCGCCTGGGTCTTCCCAGCCTGCCGGCGGACGCACTTCGCGGCGCGCCATCAGGTCGTCAATCTGCGGTGCATCGATGGTCTCATATTTCATGAGCGCATCTTTCATCGAATGCAGGATGTCCATATTGTCGTTCAGGATCTGACGGGCGCGACCGTAGTTACGTTCGATCAGCGCTTTCACTTCCTGGTCGATGATACGAGCCGTTTCATCGGACATATGTTTCGCTTTTGCCACGGAGCGGCCCAGGAATACTTCGCCCTCTTCCTCTGCATACAGCAGCGGACCGAGTTTGTCGGAGAAGCCCCACTGAGTCACCATGTTACGCGCCAGGTTTGTCGCCACTTTAATGTCGTTGGACGCACCGGTCGAAACATGTTCCGGACCGTAGATAATCTCTTCGGCCAGACGACCGCCGTACAGGGTTGAAATCTGGCTTTCCAGCTTCTGACGGCTGGCGCTGATCGCGTCGCCTTCAGGCAGGAAGAAGGTCACACCCAGCGCACGACCGCGTGGAATAATCGTCACCTTGTGTACGGGATCGTGTTCCGGCACCAGACGACCGATAATCGCGTGGCCCGCTTCGTGATATGCCGTGGACTCTTTCTGCGCTTCCGTCATCACCATGGAGCGACGTTCCGCACCCATCATGATTTTGTCTTTCGCTTTCTCGAATTCCACCATGGACACCACGCGCTTGTTACCGCGAGCGGCAAACAGTGCTGCTTCGTTGACCAGGTTAGCCAGATCCGCACCGGAGAAGCCTGGAGTACCACGCGCGATGATTGCCGCGTCGATATCTGGCGCCAGCGGTACGCGACGCATATGCACTTTCAGAATCTGTTCACGACCGCGAACATCCGGCAGACCGACCACAACCTGACGGTCGAAACGGCCTGGACGCAGCAGCGCAGGGTCAAGTACGTCCGGACGGTTAGTTGCCGCGATAACGATGATACCTTCGTTACCTTCGAAGCCGTCCATCTCAACCAGCATCTGGTTCAGGGTCTGCTCACGTTCATCGTGACCACCGCCCAGGCCTGCGCCACGCTGGCGGCCTACGGCGTCGATTTCATCGATAAAGATGATGCACGGTGCTGCCTTCTTAGCCTGCTCGAACATGTCACGCACACGAGATGCACCGACACCCACGAACATTTCAACGAAGTCAGAACCTGAAATAGTAAAGAACGGCACCTTCGCTTCACCCGCGATGGCTTTCGCCAGCAGGGTTTTACCGGTACCCGGAGGGCCGACCATCAGGACGCCTTTCGGGATCTTACCGCCCAGTTTCTGGAAACGGCTCGGCTCGCGCAGGTATTCAACCAGTTCACCCACCTCTTCTTTTGCTTCGTCACAACCTGCTACGTCAGCAAACGTGGTTTTGATCTGGTCTTCCGTCAGCATACGCGCCTTGCTCTTACCGAACGACATGGCACCTTTGCCACCACCGCCCTGCATCTGGCGCATAAAGAAGATCCAGACGCCGATAAGAAGCAGCATCGGGAACCAGGAAATGAAGATAGAAGCCAGCAGGCTTGGTTCTTCCGGCGGCTCGCCTACCACTTTGACGTTTTTGGTCAGAAGGTTATCAAGCAGCTTAGGATCGTTCACCGGGATGTAAGTCGTGTAACGGTTACTATCTTTCTTGGTAACGTTGATCTCACGTCCGTTGATACGCGCTTCGCGAACCTGGTCCTGATTGACCTCTTGCAGGAAGGTAGAATAATCCACCTTGCGGCCATTCGACTCGCTGGGCCCAAAGCTCTGGAATACTGACATCAGCACAACGGCAATGACCAGCCAGAGTATTAGGTTTTTCGCCATGTCACTCAAGGGATTAACCTCATATTACAACTGTGTTAAAAACAGCGTCAGGATACTCTATATCCAGTTTCATTCAAACTTTCGCCTGAAATCTACCGGTTATCATTTTCGCCCGGTCGCTACAATATACACTTCACGGGAACGGGCCCGGGAAGAGTCCGGCTTACGAACTTTGACCTTCGCAAACAGGGAGCGAATTTCCTTAAGATACTCCTCGAAACCTTCGCCCTGAAACACCTTCACAACAAAACTACCACCAGGCGCTAGTACATCACGACACATTTCTAACGCTAGTTCCACCAGATACATGGCGCGGGGGATATCCACCGCCGGTGTTCCACACATATTTGGCGCCATATCCGACATGACAACCTGGACCTTACTGTCACCTACACGATCAAGTAATGCTTTAAGCACTAATTCATCACGAAAGTCGCCCTGAAGGAAGTCGACACCGACGATGGGATCCATTGGTAAAAGATCGCATGCGATGATTCGGCCCGTTCCGCCGATCTGCGTAACCGCATACTGGGACCATCCGCCAGGTGCCGCACCGAGGTCGACCACCGTCATTCCCGGTTTAAAAAGTTTGTCACTTTGCTGTATTTCATCAAGTTTAAACCAGGCGCGGGAACGCAACCCCTTTTTCTGCGCCTGTTGAACATATTTATCGCTAAAGTGTTCCTGAAGCCAGCGGCTGGAGCTGGCAGAACGCTTTTTACCTGTCATTTAACATTTCCGTCCTGGTTCATCGTTGCTTGCCTGTGACGTAAATTTCTACGCAGCTATTTGGCGATATTAGGGAGATGGCGGTAGAATGAACCGTTTTCAATCCCAACGTAAGCAAAAATATACGATGAATCTGAGTACTAAACAAAAACAGCACCTTAAAGGTCTGGCACATCCGCTCAAGCCTGTAGTGATGCTTGGCAACAATGGTTTGACCGAAGGGGTGCTTGCCGAGATTGAACAAGCGCTGGAACACCACGAGCTGATCAAGGTGAAAATCGCCTCTGAAGACAGAGACACTAAAAACCTGATCGTGGAAGCCATCGTGCGCGAAACCGGCGCCTGTAATGTACAGGTCATCGGTAAAACGCTGGTGCTCTATCGCCCATCTAAAGAGCGCAAAATCTCGCTGCCACGTTAAGGATATCCTGAATCGAACACATTTTCTGTGTGAAACGAGGGATTTCTTTCAGCAGGCGAGCAAAATGCCATGCTCCTTGAGTTGATAAAAGGCCGCTATGCGGCCTTTTTCTTTTCTTTACAATGTATCAACATCTTAGTAGAGAAGCGAATTACAGGTATTCAACCTTAATAATTTCGTATTCCACTTCACCACCAGGGGTGCGGATGGTGACCACATCGTCCTGCTCTTTGCCAATCAGGCCACGAGCAATCGGCGAGTTCACCGAAATCAGGTTCTGTTTGAAGTCCGCTTCATCATCACCCACGATGCGATAGGTCTGCTCTTCGTCGTTGTCCAGATTCAGGACGCTGACGGTAGAGCCGAAGATCACACGGCCATTATTTGGCATTTTGGTGATATCGATAACCTGCGCGTTAGACAGCTTTGCCTCGATATCTTTAATGCGCCCCTCACAGAAACCCTGCTGCTCACGCGCCGCGTGGTATTCAGCATTCTCTTTCAGGTCGCCATGCTCACGCGCTTCCGCGATAGCGGCGATGATTTCAGGGCGACGCACAGATTTGAGAAAATCCAGCTCTTCGCGCAGTTTTTCGGCACCACGTAAGGTCATCGGAATAGCTTGCATTTGTTATACCTCTTAAACATTCCTGTTGGGAGCAGTGTTCCCTGCTCCAGCCCACCTGAACAGGCCAGAAGCAAAAAGAAAACCGACCCGGGAGCAACGCCCCAGGTCAGCAGCAATTTTTCAATTTGATACGCATTTTACCGCGAAGTTCACTATGGGTCATCGTTTACTTTACAGTGCCATGCACCGTAGTATGACGGTTTGTTTTCGGGTTGTTAGCGCGAGATTATGCGATTTTCCAGTTTTATCATCGGATTGACTACCAGTATAACGTTCACCGTTCAGGCCGCGAATGTTGATGAGTACATTAATCAACTGCCCGCCGGCGCGAACCTTGCCCTGATGGTGCAGAAGGTTGGCGCGCAGGCTCCCGAGATTGACTATCACAGTCAACAGATGGCGCTGCCTGCCAGTACCCAGAAGGTGATCACTGCCCTCGCCGCCCTGCTCCAGCTCGGGCCTGACTTCCGTTTTACTACCACCCTTGAAACCAGAGGTAACGTTGAGGGTGGCGAACTGAAAGGCGATCTTATCGCCCGTTTTGGTGGCGATCCCACCTTTAAGCGCCAGGATGTCCGCAATATGGTGGCGGTACTGAAAAAATCCGGCGTAACAAAAATTGATGGCAACGTGCTGATCGACACCTCCATTTTCGCCAGCCACGATAAAGCGCCTGGCTGGCCGTGGAACGACATGACGCAGTGCTTTAGCGCCCCGCCAGCCGCCGCCATCGTTGACCGTAACTGCTTCTCCGTATCGCTTTACAGCGCGCCAAAACCAAATGACTTAGCTTTTATCCGCGTGGCCTCATACTACCCGGTCACGATGTTCAGCCAGGTGCGGACGCTGGCGAAAGGCTCCCCGGAGGCGCAGTATTGCGAGCTGGACGTGGTACCGGGCGATCTCAACCGCTATACGCTCACCGGCTGCCTGACCCAGCGGGCCGATCCTCTCCCGCTGGCCTTCGCCATTCAGGATGGCGCTGGCTATGCCGGTGCCATTTTTAAAGATGAACTGAAGCAGGCGGGCATAACCTACACCGGAACGCTGCTGCGCCAGACGCAGGTAAATGAGCCAGGCACGGTGATTGCCAGCAAACAGTCCGCGCCACTGCATGATTTGCTTAAGATTATGCTGAAAAAGTCGGATAACATGATTGCCGATACGGTGTTCCGCATGATCGGGCACGCGCGCTTTGGTGTGCCGGGCACCTGGCGGGCCGGTTCTGATGCCGTACGTCAGATCCTGCGCCAGCAGGCGGGTATCGATCTGGGCAATACGATCGCCGTCGATGGTTCCGGTTTATCGCGTCATAACCTGATCTCGCCGGCCACCATGATGCAGGTGTTGCAGTACATTGCTCAGCATGACGCTGAGCTAAACTTTATTACGATGCTGCCGCTTGCCGGGCACGACGGCTCTCTTCAGTACCGCGCGGGCCTTCACGCTGCGGGCGTGGATGGCAAAGTGTCAGCCAAAACGGGTTCCCTGCAAGGCGTTTACAACCTTGCCGGTTTTATCACCACCGCCAGCGGACAACGCATGGCATTTGTGCAGTATCTTTCCGGCTATGCCGTCGAACCGGCTGACCAGCGCAATCGCCGTATTCCACTGGTGCGTTTCGAAAGCAGGCTCTATAAGGACATCTACCAGAATAACTAGCGATGAAACTACTGATAGTTGAAGACGATCTGTTATTGCAGGAAGGGTTAGCGCTGGCGCTGGGGAATGAAGGTTACGCCCTGGATTGTGCCGCCACGGCCGCTGAAGCAGATGCCCTGATCCAGAGCGGTGAATACAGCCTGGTGATCCTGGATTTGGGGCTGCCAGATAAAGACGGCGCGACGCTGCTCTGCCAGTGGCGTCGTCGCGGGGTGGAGAATCCCGTATTGATTCTCACTGCTCGCGATGCCATTGAAGACAGAATTAACGGGCTGGATTCTGGCGCTGACGATTATCTGGTAAAACCCTTCGCCCTTGCCGAGCTACAGGCTCGCGTGCGGGCGTTGATCCGCCGCTATCAGGGCCACAGCGACAACCTGCTGACGGACGGAGATATCACCCTCAATCTGCAAACTCAGCAGGTGCTGCGCCAGTCTCAGCCTGTGGAAGTGACGCCAAAAGAGTTCGCTCTGCTGACGCGCCTGATCATGCGCAGCGGGCAGACCGTGCACCGCGAAACGCTGCAACAGGACATCTACTCCTGGCAGGACGATCCAGGATCAAACACGCTTGAAGTTCACATTCATAATCTGCGGCGCAAGCTCGGTAAAGATCGCATCAAAACCGTACGCGGCGTGGGTTACCGTCTGGAGAGCCAGAAATGAACAGTATGCGCCGGCGATTAATGGTGTTGCTGGCGGTTATTCTGCTCTTTTTTCAACTCATTAGCGTAGTCTGGCTATGGCATGAGAGCCGCGAGCAAATCGGTTTTCTGGTGAACGAAACGCTGTCCGCCAAAGCGCGCAACAACCATGTCGAAAAAGAGATCCGCGAAGCCATTGCCTCCCTGCTGGTCCCTTCTCTGGTGATGGTCGGTTTTACCCTGCTCTTCTCATTCTGGGCAGTCACCTGGATCACCCGGCCACTCAACAAACTCCGCGCCAGCCTTGCGAACCGCTCGGCGGATAATCTGACTCCCCTGCCGATGTATTCCGATATGGAAGAGATAGGCGCTGTGACCGCGTCGCTCAATCAACTCCTCGCCCGGCTGGACCACACTATTCAACAGGAACGCCTGTTTACCGCCGATGCGGCACACGAGTTACGTACGCCGCTTGCGGGGATCAGGCTCCATCTGGAACTGATGGCTCAGTCCGGTTCCCCGCAGGCCACGCCACTGATAAGCCGTATCGATCAGTTGATGCACACGGTAGAACAGCTGCTGATGCTGGCGCGTGCCGGACAGGCGATGGCCAGCGGCCATTACGATACCGTGAACTGGACAGAGACGATCATCGCTCCGCTCAGCCTGGAGCATGAAGCCAAAGAGCATACGGTAATATGGCCGGCCCACAGCGCGCTGACGGTACAGGGGGACGCCGTCCTGTTACGTCTGATGCTAAGGAACCTTCTGGAGAATGCCGCCCGCTACAGCCCGGCAGGCACAACCATTGAAGTGGCATTAACAGCGACGGAGGGCGGTACCCAGGTGAGCGTTACCGATCAGGGGCCGGGTATTGATGAGGCACACCGCCAGTCGATCACCGAGCCTTTCCGACGTCTCGACCAGCGCTACGGCGGCAGCGGCCTTGGGCTGAGCATCGTACAGCGTATCGTACAGCTCCATCATGGCCATTTAACGCTGGAGAACGGCGCTGAGGGCGGCCTCATCGCCAGCTGTTGGTTACCGGCGAAAATAGGATAAAAAAAGCCCCGTTAAGGGGCTTTATACAGGAGTTAGTGCTTGTAGATGAACTCGACACCTTCTTCGTCGTCTTCATCCCAGTCATCGTCCCAGTCTTCATCATCTTCTTCCGCTTCCAGCTCTTCGAGCTGCTGGCGGTGGTAGTCATCCCACATGAATTCGACTTTTTCAGGCTGTTTCGCCTCTTCTGCCTGAACAACCGGATTCTCGATGATAAAGGTCATCACATCCCAGCAGAGATCTTTCACGCCAACCTGGCTGGCGGCAGAGATCAGATAGTACTTATCTTCCCAACCCATCGCGTCGGCAATCGCTTTAGCTTTCGCTTCAGCTTCCGCTTTGTCCATCAGGTCGATCTTGTTAAATACCAGCCAGCGCGGTTTTTGCGCCAGTTTTTCACTGTATTTCTCCAGCTCGCCAATAATGATACGGGCGTTTTCAACCGGATCGGAACCGTCGATTGGATCGATGTCGATGAGGTGCAACAGTACGCGACAACGCTCAAGGTGCTTCAGGAAGCGAATACCCAGACCGGCGCCTTCTGCTGCCCCTTCAATCAGACCCGGGATGTCAGCGACCACGAAGCTCTTCTCGTTATCCATACGGACAACGCCCAGGCTCGGCACCAGCGTCGTAAACGGATAATCCGCCACTTTTGGTTTCGCCGCAGAGACCGCACGGATAAACGTCGATTTACCGGCGTTTGGCATGCCCAGCATCCCCACATCCGCCAGCAGCATCAGTTCCAGTTGCAGGTCGCGCTTATCACCCGGGGTACCCATGGTTTTCTGACGCGGGGTACGGTTAACGGAAGATTTGAAACGGCTGTTACCCAGACCGTGCCAGCCGCCTTTCGCCACCATCAGGCGCTGACCGTGTTTGGTCATATCGCCCATGGTTTCGCCCGTGCCCTGATCGATGACACGCGTACCTACCGGCACTTTGATCGTCACGTCTTTACCGCGTTTACCGGTACAGTCGCGGCTCTGACCGTTCTGGCCACGCTCGGCGCGGAAAGATTTTTCGAAACGGTAGTCGATCAGCGTGTTGAGGTTTTCATCCGCCTCCAGCCACACGTCGCCACCGTCCCCACCGTCACCGCCGTCAGGACCGCCACGAGGAATATATTTTTCACGGCGGAAGCTTACACAACCGTTACCGCCATCACCTGCCACGACCAGAATCGTCGCTTCATCAACAAACTTCATTTTACTCTCCGTAACTCATTCGCCTGAGCGGGGGACTATTACAACCGCTTCATTTTTGCGCCAACGCCCCCAGAGACGATGACCAATGGCGGAATACATCGCGCCCGCAACCACGACAAACGCACCGAGATAACCCAACAGGTTGAGCATCGGCTTGACGAAGACATCGGGCCAGGCCATTGATAACAAATCTGAAAATAACAGCGTAAACAGCGGAGTAAGCGTAATTAAGGCGCTCACCTGTGCTGCCTGCCAGCGCGCCATGGCTTCAGCCAGCGCGCCATAACCGACCAGCGTATTCAGCCCACAAAAAATGAGGCACGCCAGTTGCCAGTCGCTGAGCTGGGTAATTACACCCGGCTTCGCTAACGGCAATAATGCCAGTGTACACAAAGTGTACAGCAAAAAGAGGATCTGCTGTGAGGCAAGACGGCGCAATAACACCTTTTGCGCGACGCCATAACTCACCCAGACCGTTGCTGCGCCCACCCCAAAAATGACACCCCAGGTGTAATCCGTCAGGCGGGTAAAAATCTCAATCAGGCTGGTGTTAAAGAACATCACCAGCCCGCAAAGCAGCATGCATGCCCCGATGATCTGCGTGCCGCGCATTTTCTCCTTGAGGATGAATACGCTGGCGACCATCATGCCGACCGGTGAAAGCTGACCAATCACCTGCGACGCTGTAGGGCTAAGATATTGCAGGGAAGAGCTGAACAGAATGAAGTTACCGAACAGACCGCCCGTCGCGATAGCCAGTAACACCAGCCAACGCGGTTTTCGGAAGATGCGCAGCGGTGGCAGTTTACCTTTAACGGCCAGAATGGCGCCCAGGCCTATGCTTGCCATCAGGAAGCGATAAAACACCACCGTCGGTGGCTCCATAACTTCCAGTACCTGCTTCATTGCAATTGGCAGCGCACCCCAGCACATTGCGGTAGTGAGCGCCAAAAGAATACCAATGCCGGCCTGCTGCTTCATGCCCGTTTTCCCTACAGAAAATTTTCCGGGTTTCCAATGTAAAAAGCCCCGCAACACGTTGCGGGGCTTTAATCCGTTACCGGACCGAGAAAACCTTACTCAGCAACGATGCTGATGTATTTACGGTTGTTCGGGCCTTTAACTTCAAATTTCACTTTACCGTCTGCTTTAGCAAACAGAGTGTGGTCACGACCGCAACCTACGTTGGTACCCGCGTGGAACTTGGTGCCACGCTGACGAACGATGATGCTACCCGCCAGAACGGATTCGCCACCGAAACGCTTAACGCCCAGGCGTTTAGCTTCTGAATCGCGACCGTTACGTGTGGAGCCGCCAGCCTTTTTATGTGCCATTTAAATCTCTCCTCAGGTCTTAGGCGCTGATGCCAGTAATTTTCACATCAGTGAACCACTGACGGTGGCCCTGCTGCTTACGATAGTGTTTACGACGACGAAACTTAACGATTTTAACTTTCTCGCCACGACCGTGAGCAACAACTTCAGCTTTGATAACGCCGCCATCAACGAAAGGAACGCCGATTTTGACTTCTTCACCGTTTGCGATCATCAGAACTTCAGCGAACTCAACAGATTCGCCAGTTGCGATGTCCAGCTTTTCCAGGCGAACGGTCTGACCTTCGCTTACTCGGTGTTGTTTACCACCACTTTGGAAAACCGCGTACATATAAACTCCGCTTCCGCGCACATCCTCGTATGATTCAGAGTGCGCTATAAATATTCACAATAGGGCGCGAATATTACGCAAAACGCGAGCCTTTGACAAGTGCTACCATCAATACATGAAGAAAAAAAACACAACACGTACGGTAACGTTTATCTGAGCCGTTTTTTCAGTACAATCAGCAATACTATTTATAAACCGAAACCCTTTGTGTACCCATCTCGTGTGGGATAAACAGGATAAAAAGCCCGGCTTTTGCGATGAATTTAGAAAAAATCAATGAGTTAACCGCGCAAGATATGGCGGGTGTGAATGCAGCAATCCTGGAGCAACTCAACTCTGACGTTCAGCTGATCAATCAGTTGGGCTATTATATCGTCAGCGGCGGCGGTAAACGTATTCGTCCGATGATTGCCATTCTGGCTGCGCGCGCGGTTGGCTATCAGGGAAATGCCCACGTCACGATCGCGGCGCTGATCGAATTTATCCACACCGCCACCCTGCTTCACGACGATGTTGTGGATGAATCAGACATGCGTCGTGGTAAAGCTACCGCCAACGCCGCGTTTGGTAATGCGGCAAGCGTTCTGGTAGGCGATTTTATCTATACCCGAGCCTTCCAGATGATGACCAGCCTTGGTTCGCTGAAGGTGCTGGAAGTGATGTCAGAAGCCGTGAACGTTATCGCTGAAGGTGAAGTCCTACAGCTGATGAACGTCAACGACCCGGACATCACCGAAGAAAACTATATGCGGGTGATTTACAGCAAGACCGCACGTCTGTTCGAAGCCGCCGCACAATGCTCCGGCATTCTGGCTGGCTGTAGCGAAGCTCAGGAAAAGGGGCTTCAGGACTATGGCCGTTACCTCGGCACCGCGTTCCAGCTGATTGATGATTTGCTGGACTACAGCGCGGATGGCGAAACGCTCGGTAAAAACGTCGGCGATGACCTGAACGAAGGCAAGCCAACGCTGCCGCTGCTCCACGCGATGCGCAATGGCACACCAGAGCAGGCGAAAATGATCCGGGAGGCTATCGAGCAGGGAAATGGACGCCATCTTCTGGAACCGGTACTGGAAACAATGGCAATCTGCGGCTCCCTGGAATGGACGCGTCAGCGCGCTGAAGAAGAAGCGGACAAAGCCATTGCCGCCATTCAGGTCATTCCCGACAGCCCATGGCGTGATGCGCTAATCGGCCTCGCGCACATCGCCGTCCAGCGCGACCGTTAATCCCTCCTCATCTCCCTGCGCTCTCGCAGGGAGATTCCAGTACACTCCAGTAAATTACATTTCCGCGTAAGCCCATCGGGTTACAGGCCGCATGTATAAAGCCGTGCCTTATTCTGAATATTGCTTCTCGTAACATGAACTTTTTAGAACACATGTTCGAAGTGAGTATAGTAATGCTGTCTTTTCACACGAAACGACGTGGACGATAACGAACACAAGGACAGCATTATGGATACAAAATTCATCGACTGGCATTCTGCTGACATTATTGCGGCACTGCGTAAAAAAGGAACATCGCTGGCTGCCGAATCACGTCGTCATGGGCTAAGCTCGTCGACGCTGGCAAACGCCCTGACCCGCCCATGGCCGAAGGGGGAACTGATTATCGCGACGGCGCTGGATACGCATCCGTGGGTGATATGGCCGTCACGTTATCATGATCCTGTTACTCATGAATTTATCGACAGAACGCGCATGATGCGCCAGAGCAAAACGAAGAAAGCGCATCAGGACTGATGCACCAGGATTGACAGGAACAGCAATCCCCCGGCCTGTTGTGGCAGGGGGGTGCCGGAACGATTACTCGCCCTTCACACGCTCGATATTTGCACCCAGCGCGCGCAGTTTGTCCTCAATACGCTCGTAACCACGATCGATGTGGTAGATACGATCGACAACAGTAGTCCCTTCCGCAATACAACCTGCCAGCACGAGGCTCGCAGACGCGCGCAGATCGGTCGCCATCACCTGCGCACCGGACAGTTTTTCAACGCCGTGGCAAATTACCGTGTTGCTTTCAATCTCAGCATGCGCACCCATACGGATCAGTTCCGGTACGTGCATGAAACGGTTTTCGAAGATGGTTTCCGTGATGAAGCCCGTGCCTTCGGCCACCAGGTTCAACAGCGTGAACTGTGCCTGCATATCCGTCGGGAATGCCGGGTGTGGCGCAGTACGCACGTTAACGGCTTTAGGACGCTGCCCGTGCATATCGAGGCTGATCCAGTCTTCACCGATTTCAATGTCCGCACCCGCATCGCGCAGCTTCGCCAGCACCGCATCCAGGGTATCCGGCTGGGCGTTACGGCAGACAATCTTACCGCCAGAAATGGCTGCGGCCACCAGGAAAGTACCGGTTTCGATACGGTCCGGCAGAACGCGGTACACACCGCCACCCAGACGTTCAACGCCTTCGATGGTGATACGGTCTGTGCCCTGCCCGCTGATCTTCGCCCCCAGTGCGACCAGGAAGTTCGCGGTATCCACGATCTCCGGCTCACGGGCGGCGTTTTCGATGATAGTAGTGCCTTCTGCCAGCGTAGCAGCCGACATGATGGTGACCGTTGCGCCCACGCTCACTTTGTCCATGACAATGTGCGCGCCTTTCAGACGACCATTGACGGATGCTTTAACGTAACCCTCTTCCAGCTTGATCTCCGCGCCGAGTTTTTCCAGGCCGAAGATATGCAGGTCGACTGGACGCGCACCGATAGCGCATCCGCCCGGCAGTGAAACCTGTCCCTGACCGAAACGCGCCACCAGCGGACCAAGCGCCCAGATGGACGCACGCATGGTTTTCACCAGCTCATACGGCGCTGAGAAGTTGTTCACGTTGCTGGCATCGATCCAGACGGAACCGTTACGCTCCACTTTGGTGCCCAACTGGCCGAGCAACTTCATGGTCGTGTCGATATCTTTCAGCTTCGGTACGTTCTGGATCTCTACCGGCTCTTCTGCGAGCAACGCAGCGAAAAGAATGGGCAGCGCGGCGTTTTTAGCGCCAGAAATTGTGACTTCGCCCTGGAGACGCGTGGGTCCCTGTACACGAAATTTATCCATCGTTTGCTCTCTTATAAATTCAACCGTGCTGCGGGCGTTTCGCCCTCAGCTCAAAAACCGTTTAGTTTGCGATCGCGTGCCCACTCCTGTGGGGTGAACGCTTTAATCGACAGGGCGTGGATGCGGTTATCCGCAATGTATTCCATCAGCGGCGCGTACACAGCCTGCTGTTTCTTCACGCGACTCATTCCGTCGAACATCTCACCCACAGCAATAACCTGGAAGTGACTGCCATCGCCAGAGACGTGGGCTTCCTGAAGGGAGAGTGCATTCATCAGCACAGTCTGGATTTCATTATTTTCCATGGGGTCTACATCATCTGATAGTGAAAACAAGCTCAACATCTTAGAGCAAAGTGGCGCGGTCTTAAACAAGCAAAAAGCCCCGACGCGTAAACTGTCGGGGCTTTCAGAAGTAACGTACTGAAAAAATTAACGAGGTAATACGTCTTCGGGCAAATTGTAAAGCTGTGCAAGGGTAATCACGTTATCGCTTACCCCCGTCAGGGTGACGCTGCTGCCCTGCTTTTTGCCCGTGGCCACCAGGTGCGCCAGCAGGGCGATACCGGCGGTATCTACCCGCGTGACGCCATGGAGATCAATCAGCGTCACGCCCTGCATCGCGTTATGGCGAGCGTCCCACAGCGGGTTAAGCAGATCCTGATCCAGCTCTCCCGTCAGCGTCAACGTCTCGCCGTCACGCGCCCAGCTAAGCTGCTGTGACATTACTTCTTCTCGTCCAGGGTAATTTTCTGACGAGAAATGGACTGAAGCTGAGCCGTCAGGCCATCGATGCCTTTAGTGCGCAGCAGATCGCTCCACTCGTTCTGCTTAGTGGTGATCATGCTGACGCCTTCAGCGATCATGTCGTACGCCTGCCAGTTTCCGGTCTGGCTGTTTTTACGCCACTGGAAGTCCAGACGAACCGGTGGACGACCGTTTGGATCGATAATCGTCACGCGAATAGGAATGATAGTGGCATCGCCCAGCGGCTGTTCAGGGGCAATCTGATAGGTCTGCCCGTGGTACATCGCCAGCGCCTGGCCGTAAGCCTGTTTCAGGTATTCACGGAACGCCGCAAAGTAAGCCTCGCGCTGCGCCGGGGTCGCGTCTTTGTAGTAACGGCCCAGCACCAGTGCGCCCGCATACTTGATCTGCACATACGGCAGCAGTTCCTGATCCACCACATCACGCAGATAATCAGGGTTAGAACGGATTTTTGGCTGTTCGTTTTTAAGACGGTCGAAGGTTTTCTTCGCGGCCTCATTCATCAGTTTGTACGGGTTACTCTGATCCGCAGCGTGCGCCGCGGTAAGAGGGGCAATGACCAGCATGGCAACCATTAACAGTCGTTTAAACATGAATAACTTCTCCTGAAATTAATTCGTCGCGCCTGGCGTCGGTTCGACGTTGGTGTGGTCTTCACTCTGCGCAGGGGCATCGTCAGACTTTTTATCATCCCCTTTACTGTTGTAAAGGAACTGACCAATCATATCTTCCAGCACCATCGCTGACTTGGTATCCTGGATTACGCTACCGTCTTTAAGGATAGTCGTTCCCAGCTCAGGATCTTCAAAACCAACGTTAAGGGCCAGATATTGCTCCCCCAGCAGGCCAGAGGTGCGGATAGAAAGCGAGCTGGTGTCCGGAATGTGGTTATAGCGCTCTTCGATATCCATCGCGACGCGCGGCAGATAGGTTTTCTCATCAAGCGTAATGTCAGCGACACGTCCGATAACGACGCCACCAATACGCACCGGTGAGCGCGCTTTCAGGCCGCCGATGTTATCGAAAGTCGCGTAGATACGGTACGTCGGCTCGGCGCGAACAGAGGTGATGTCCGCCGCTCGCAGGCAGATGAACAGCGCGGCCAGCAGCGCCAGAAGCAGAAACACGCCAACCCAAATTTCATTTTTTCTCGTTTGCATGAACTCAATTCCCAAACATCAGTGCGGTGAGCACAAAATCCAGACCTAAAACGGCCAGCGACGAATGTACGACAGTACGCGTCGTTGCACGGCTAATGCCCGCCGACGTCGGAATGGCATCGTAACCATTAAACAACGCAATCCAGGTAACCGTCACAGCGAAAACCACGCTCTTGATCAGACAGTTCACCAGATCCATCCGCAGATCGATAGCGTCCTGCATGGCAGACCAGAAGAACCCGGCATCAATGCCTTTCCAGTTAACGCCAACCAGCGCGCCTCCCCAGATACCTACCGCCACAAAGAGGATAGTCAGTAACGGCAAGGAGATAACCCCGGCCCAGAAGCGCGGCGAGATCACCCGGCGCAGCGGATCGACTGCCATCATCTCCATACTGGAGAGCTGCTCGGTGGCGCGCATCAGGCCAATTTCCGCCGTCAACGCTGACCCGGCACGCCCGGCGAACAGCAGCGCGGCAACCACCGGCCCGAGTTCACGCAGCAGCGAGAGTGCCACCAGCATGCCAAGGCTGGTTTCCGCGCTGTAGGTTGTCAGCACCAGATACCCCTGCAACCCCAGCACCATGCCAATAAACAGACCCGACACGATGATGATAAGCATCGACAGCACGCCGACGTTATAAAGCTGCCGCACCAGTAACGGCGCATGCTTGCGGAACTCCGGTTTGCCGACCAGCGCGTTGAACAACATTAATCCGGCACGCCCGAACGTACTGATGGTTTTTAGGCCACGGTGTCCAAGACCCGCCAACGCATTTAACAGCATGAGTGGCTTAACTCCCTATTCCCAGTAAATCGTCATGATAGTCGCCCGCCGGATAGCGGAAAGGCACCGGCCCATCTGCGATACCGTCCAGGAACTGCCGCACGCGCGGATCGCCATTCTCCTGCAACGCCTGCGCGCTGCCGTGGGCGACGATCTTTTTGTCAGCCACAATATAGGCGTAATCAGCAATACTCAGCACTTCCGGCACGTCGTGGGAAACCACCACGCAGGTGACGCCAAGGGCGCTGTTCAGCTCCGAAATTAACTTCACCAGCACGCCCATGGTGATAGGGTCCTGCCCGACGAACGGTTCATCGAACATGATTAAATCGGGTTCCAGGGCAATAGCACGCGCCAGCGCGGCGCGGCGCGCCATCCCACCCGAGAGTTCGGACGGCATGAGTTTCGCAGCCCCCCGCAGCCCCACGGCTTCAAGCTTCATCATCACCGTACTGTGCAACAGCTCAGGAGGAAGATGGGTGTGCTCACGCAACGGATAGGCCACGTTGTCAAAAACGTTCATATCCGTGAACAGCGCGCCCGACTGAAAGAGCATGCTCATCCGTTTGCGAACCGTGTAGAGGCGCGAGCGAGACATCTCCGGGACATTTTCGCCGTCGAAGAGAATTTCGCCGCTGTCAGGGGGGATTTGCCCGCCGATAAGACGCAGCAACGTGGTTTTACCGATCCCTGACGGCCCCATGATGGCGGTGATTTTACCGCGCGGCACGGTCAGCGAAATATCATCAAATATTAACCGGTTGCCGCGAGAAAAACTGACGCCCCGGACATCGACTATATTCGCCATCGTTTGGCTCATTTATGGTTCCTTACTTACCTTGCTTCACGGCTGGCATGAAGCGTAAATCAGCCCTAAACCCCGCATTTTTACAGAATATTTACTATTGGGGTTAGCGAAAGCTGGCATTTGTTTTACTTTTCCGGCGCATAAAGTCAAAATTAGGAATTCGTTACGTCTCAGACTTCATCTGGCGCCAACATTCGTGCGCAGTGGACCAGCGAGTATACCTGAAGAAAGGACTTTTGATGCTTTTAGCAACAGCACTGTTAATAATTGGTTTACTGTTGGTGGTCTACAGTGCTGACCGTTTGGTCTTTGCCGCATCCATTCTCTGTCGACTCATTGGCATGCCGCCCATCATTATCGGCATGACGGTGGTCAGTGTAGGCACATCGCTTCCTGAAATCATCGTTTCTGTTTCAGCCTCGCTGCATGGGCAGGTCGACCTCGCTATCGGCACCGCGATTGGCTCTAACATCGTCAATATCTTACTGATTTTAGGCTTAGCCGCATTATTGCATCCATTTCGCGTGCATTCTGATGTTTTGCGCCGGGAATTGCCGTTAATGTTAGTCGTCAGTCTGCTGGCAGGCTACGTACTTTATGACGGGGTGCTGAGCGTCGGTGACGGTATATTCCTGCTCGCCCTGGCCGTGATCTGGTTGCTTTACAGCGTGAAGATCGCACGTCTGGCGGAAAAACAGGGTAACGATAGCCTCACGCGTGAGCATCTCGCCGAGCTGCCCCGGGAAGGGACCTTACCCGTCGCCCTGCTGTGGCTGGGCGTCGCGCTGATCATCATGCCAATGGCCACGCGGATGGTGGTCGATAACGCGACGGTGCTGGCGAACGCGTTTGCGATGAGCGAACTGACAATCGGTCTGACGGTAATTGCCATCGGCACCAGCCTGCCAGAGCTGGCCACCGCCATCGCCGGGGCGCGTAAAGGGGAAGATGATATCGCCATCGGCAATATCATTGGCTCGAATATTTTCAATATCGCAATCGTGACGGGGCTGCCAGCGCTAATCTCGCCGGGGCCGTTTAACCCTATGGTTTTCACGCGCGATTACGGTGTAATGCTGCTGGTCAGCGTGATTTTCGCCCTGCTCTGCTGGCGGCGAAAAGAGCAGATCGGCAAAGGCGCAGGCGCGCTGCTGACGGGTGGATTTATCGTATGGCTGGCGATGCTGTACTGGCTTTCGCCTCTTCTCTCTGGGTAAACGGAAACGCATTATGTCGCAAATAGAATTGCAGCCGGGTTTTGACTTTCAGAAAGCAGGCAAAGACGTTCTGGAGATTGAACGTGAAGGTCTGGCGCAGTTAGATCAGTACATTAATCAGGATTTTAGTCTGGCCTGTGAGAAGATGTTCTACTGTGCCGGCAAAGTCGTGGTGATGGGGATGGGCAAATCCGGCCATATCGGACGCAAAATGGCGGCGACCTTTGCCAGTACCGGCACGTCGTCATTCTTCGTTCATCCCGGTGAAGCCGCGCACGGTGACCTCGGCATGGTTACGCCGCAGGACGTGGTTATTGCGCTGTCCAACTCCGGGGAATCGAATGAAATCCTGGCGTTGATCCCGGTGCTGAAGCGTCTGCACGTACCGCTGATTTGCATGACCAGCCGCCCGGAAAGCAGTATGGCGCGTGCGGCGGATATTCACCTGTGCGTGAAGGTGCCTAAAGAAGCCTGCCCGCTGGGGCTGGCGCCGACCTCCAGCACAACCGCCGCGCTGGTGATGGGCGATGCCCTTGCCGTTGCGCTGCTGGAAGCGCGCGGTTTTACGCCTGAAGATTTCGCCCTGTCTCACCCCGGCGGCGCGCTCGGGCGCAAACTGCTGCTGCGGGTTAACGATATTATGCACACCGGGGATGAGATCCCGCACGTCAGCAAAGAGGCCTCTTTGCGCGACGCGTTACTGGAGATCACCCGTAAAAACCTGGGCATGACGGTTATCTGCGACGATCTGATGAAGATTCAGGGCATTTTCACCGACGGCGACCTGCGCCGGGTATTCGATATGGGTGTGGATGTCCGAACGCTGGGCATCGCTGATGTGATGACGCCAGGCGGGATCCGCGTCCGTCCGGGCACGCTGGCGGTCGATGTACTGAACCTGATGCAGTCCCGTCATATTACCTCAGTGATGGTTGCCGATGGCGACCAACTGCTGGGTGTGGTACATATGCATGATCTGCTGCGCGCTGGCGTAGTGTAATGAAGGATAAGACAATGAGTAATGCGGGTGCATCCCTTGCAACCTGTTATGGCCCGGTGAGCGCCCAGATGATAGCAAAGGCGGAAAATATCCGCCTGCTGATCCTCGATGTGGATGGTGTGCTCTCCGACGGTCTGATTTATATGGGCAATAACGGCGAAGAGCTGAAAGCCTTTAACGTTCGCGACGGTTACGGTATCCGCTGTGCGCTCACGTCCGGTATTGAAGTTGCTATCATCACCGGGCGGAAAGCTAAACTGGTAGAAGATCGGTGTGAAACGCTGGGCATTACCCATCTCTATCAGGGGCAGTCTGATAAGATGGTAGCCTTCCGGGATCTGCTGGGAAAACTGGCCATTGCACCAGAGAATGTGGCATACGTCGGGGATGATTTGATCGACTGGCCAGTGATGGCGGAGGTGGGTCTGAGCATCGCGGTGGCTGACGCGCACCCGCTGCTGATCCCGCGTGCTGATTACGTTACCCATATTCACGGTGGCCGCGGCGCCGTCCGTGAAGTTTGCGATCTGCTTCTGCTGGCGCAGGGCAAGCTTGATGAGGCGAAAGGGCAATCGATATGAGTAAAACCAGACGTTGGGTTATCATTCTGCTTGCGCTTGTCGCCCTGGTACTGATTGGCGTCAACCTCGCTGACCGCGATGATACGCAAGCGGAAGTGGTTAACACGAGCGACCCGACTTATAAAAGCGATCACAGCGACACCGTGGTCTATAGCCCGGAAGGCGCGCTGAACTATCGCCTCGTTGCTCAGCATGTAGAATATTTTTCAGATGACGGTACCTCGTGGTTTACCCAACCGGTCATGACCACCTTTGATACGGACAAAGTGCCGACGTGGTCTATCAAGTCTGACCGGGCAAAACTGACAAATGACCGTATGCTTTACCTGTATGGTCACGTTGAAGTCAACGCCCTGACCGCTGACGCGCAACTGCGAAAAATTACGACGGATAACGCCCAGATCAACCTGGTCACCCAGGATGTCACGTCGCAGGATCTCGTCACCCTGTATGGCACAACATTTAATTCCAGCGGTTTAAGAATGCGCGGGAACTTACGCAGCAAAAACGCCGAGCTGATTGAAAAGGTTAGAACCTCCTATGAAATTCAAAACAAACAAACTCAGCCTTAAAGTTGTTATCGCCAGCGCGCTGCTGGCGGCCAGTCTTCCCGCGCTTGCTGTGACTGGCGACACCGAACAGCCGATTCATATTGAATCCGATACCCAGTCTCTGGATATGCAGGGTAATGTCGTCACCTTTACCGGCAACGTCGTCATGACCCAGGGCACCATCAAAATCAACGCCGACAAAGTGGTCGTTACCCGTCCGGGCGGCGAGCAGGGCAAAGAGATTATCGATGGTTATGGCAACCCGGCTACCTTCTACCAGATGCAGGACAACGGCAAGCCGGTGAAAGGCCATGCCTCGCATATGCACTATGAACTGGCGAAGGATCTGGTCATCCTGACCGGTAATGCTTACCTGGAACAGCTGGACAGCAATATCAAAGGCGACAAGATCACCTATCTGGTGAAAGAGCAGAAAATGCAGGCCTCCAGCGAAAAAGGCAAACGCGTCACGACCGTGCTTGTGCCTTCGCAGTTGCAGGACAAGAACAACGGTCAGGCTCCGGCAAAGAAAAAGAGTAACTAATTCGTTATGGCAACTTTAACTGCAAAAAACCTCGCGAAAGCGTATAAGGGCCGCCGCGTCGTCGAAGATGTCAGTCTGACCGTCAACTCCGGCGAAATCGTGGGTTTGCTTGGCCCTAACGGGGCGGGTAAAACCACGACCTTCTACATGGTGGTGGGCATCGTCCCGCGTGACGCCGGCAACATCATCATCGATGATGAAGATATCAGCCTGCTGCCGCTGCATGCCCGCGCGCGTCGTGGCATCGGCTATCTGCCGCAGGAAGCCTCCATCTTCCGCCGCTTAAGCGTGTTCGACAACCTGATGGCCGTGCTCCAGATCCGTGACGATCTGACCAGCGAGCAGCGCACTGACCGTGCGAACGAGCTGATGGAAGAGTTTCATATCGAACATCTGCGTGACAGCCTCGGTCAGGCGCTGTCCGGTGGTGAACGCCGCCGCGTTGAGATTGCGCGCGCGCTGGCAGCAAACCCAAAATTCATCCTGCTGGATGAACCGTTTGCGGGCGTTGACCCCATCTCCGTTATCGATATCAAACGTATTATTGAGCACCTGCGCGATAGCGGGCTTGGCGTACTGATCACGGACCACAACGTTCGTGAAACGCTGGCCGTGTGTGAGCGCGCCTACATAGTGAGCCAGGGCCATCTGATTGCCCACGGTACGCCGCAGCAAATCCTCGAAGATGAGCATGTTAAGCGCGTGTACCTTGGGGAAGACTTCAGACTCTGATAGGGTAGAGGTTAAGTCACGCCGAACCGGAGAAAAACGCTCTGAACATGAAGCAAGGTTTGCAATTACGGCTCAGCCAGCAACTGGCCATGACGCCGCAGCTACAGCAGGCAATCCGTCTGTTGCAGCTGTCCACGTTAGAACTCCAGCAGGAACTCCAGCAGGCGCTGGACAGCAATCCGCTGCTGGAGCAAACCGATCTTCATGACGAGGTAGACGCCCAGCAGACGCAGGACACAGAAACGCTCGACTCCGTAGATGCGCTCGAACAGAAAGAGATGCCGGACGAACTGCCGCTGGATGCCAGCTGGGATGAAATCTACACCGCGGGTACCCCTTCCGGGACGCGTGCAGACTACCAGGATGATGAACTCCCGGTCTACCAGGGCGAAACCACCCAGTCGCTTCAGGACTACCTGATGTGGCAGGTAGAGCTGACCCCTTTCTCCGATACCGATCGCGCCATTGCCACCTCGATTGTCGATGCCGTTGACGACACGGGCTATTTGACCGTGACGCTGGACGAGATTCTGGAAAGCATCGGCGATGACGAGATTGAACTGGAAGAGATTGAAGCCGTCCTGAAACGCGTTCAGCGTTTCGACCCGATTGGCGTCGCCGCGAAAGATCTGCGCGACTGCCTTCTGATCCAGCTTTCGCAGTTTGCCAAAGAGACACCGTGGATTGACGAAGCCCGGCTCATCATCAGCGATCATCTGGATCTGCTGGCGAATCACGACTTCCGCACCCTGATGCGCGTCACGCGCCTGAAAGAAGAGGTGCTGAAGGAAGCGGTGAATCTGATCCAGTCACTTGATCCGCGTCCGGGGCAGTCGATCCAGACCAGCGAACCGGAATATGTCATTCCTGATGTGCTGGTGAGAAAACACAATGGCCGGTGGGTCGTTGAACTGAACGCCGACAGCATTCCTCGCCTGCAAATCAACCAGCAATACGCCTCCATGTGCACCAGCGCACGTAATGACGCTGATAATCAATATATTCGCAGCAACCTTCAGGAAGCACGCTGGTTGATCAAGAGTCTGGAGAGCCGTAATGACACGCTGCTGCGCGTCAGCCGCTGTATTGTCGAACAGCAGCAGGCGTTCTTTGAGCAGGGCGAAGAGTTTATGAAACCGATGGTGCTGGCGGACATCGCCCAGGCCGTCGAGATGCATGAATCAACCATTTCCCGCGTGACCACGCAGAAGTATCTGCACAGCCCACGCGGTATTTTTGAGCTTAAGTATTTCTTCTCCAGCCACGTGAACACCGAAGGCGGCGGCGAAGCCTCGTCAACGGCCATTCGCGCACTGGTGAAGAAGTTGATCGCCGCGGAGAACCCCGCGAAGCCACTCAGTGACAGTAAGTTAACCACCATGCTGTCCGATCAGGGTATTATGGTGGCACGTCGTACTGTCGCGAAGTATCGAGAGTCTTTATCCATTCCGCCGTCTAACCAGCGTAAACAACTGGTTTGACACAACCGATAAGGAAGACACTATGCAGCTCAATATCACCGGACATAACGTCGAGATTACTGAGGCTTTACGCGATTTTGTAAACACTAAGTTTGCGAAACTCGAGCAGTATTTCGAGAGGATCAACCAGGTCTATGTTGTGTTGAAAGTGGAGAAAGTGACGCATATCTCGGATGCGACCCTGCACGTCAACGGAGGGGAACTCCATGCCAGTGCGGAAGGGCAAGACATGTACGCGGCTATCGACGGCTTGATTGATAAGCTTGCGAGACAGCTCAATAAACATAAAGATAAACTGAAACAACACTAATTGTCCGGGCAGTTAACGGGTGCAGGACGGCCTGTTGTGAAACACAACAGGCCATTTGTACAGTTAGCGCTTAGGTGAAATTATGATAAACAACGATTCCGCTCTTCAACTGAGCAATGTCCTTAACCAGGATTGTACCCGCAGTGGCGTTCACTGCCAGAGCAAAAAACGTGCGCTGGAAATCATCAGTGAGCTGGCCGCAAAACAGCTGGGTCTGCCGCCGCAGATCGTGTTTGAAGCCATTCTGACCCGTGAAAAAATGGGCAGTACCGGCATCGGCAATGGCATTGCGATCCCGCATGGCAAGCTGGAAGAAGATACGCTGCGTGCCGTGGGGGTGTTTGTGCAACTGGAAACGCCTATCGCTTTTGACGCCATCGATAACCAGCCTGTGGATCTGCTCTTCGCGCTGCTGGTTCCTGCCGATCAGACCAAAACCCACCTGCACACGCTGTCGCTGGTTGCCAAACGTCTGGCGGATAAAACCATTTGTCGTCGACTGCGCTCAGCCCAAAGTGATGAAGAGCTTTATCAAATTATCACTGAAGCAGAAGGCAATCAGGATGAGGCATAATCGGGAAAGGGCCTTCAGAACGGCTGCCCTGAGGAGAAACGGAACATGGTGCTGATGATCGTCAGCGGTCGTTCGGGGTCCGGGAAGTCCGTGGCCCTGCGCGCGCTGGAAGACATGGGATTTTACTGTGTAGATAACCTGCCGGTAGTGTTGTTACCCGATCTGGCGCGGACGCTGGCGGACAGGCAAATCTCTGCCGCCGTCAGTATCGACGTGCGTAACATGCCGGAATCGCCGGAAATCTTCGAGCAGGCAATGAACAGCCTGCCGGAATGCTTCTCGCCTCAGCTCTTGTTCCTGGACGCTGACCGCAACACGCTGATCCGTCGCTACAGCGATACACGTCGTTTGCATCCGCTCTCGAGTAAAAATCTTTCGCTGGAAAGCGCCATCGATAAAGAGAGCGATCTGCTTGAGCCGCTGCGTTCCCGGGCCGACCTGATTGTCGACACTTCCGAAATGTCCGTCCACGAACTGGCGGAAATGCTGCGTACGCGCTTACTCGGCAAGCGCGAGCGCGAACTGACGATGGTGTTTGAATCCTTCGGCTTTAAGCACGGCATACCTATCGATGCGGATTACGTTTTTGATGTGCGTTTCCTGCCGAACCCACACTGGGATCCGAAACTGCGTCCGATGACCGGTCTGGATAAGCCGGTGGCGGCGTTCCTCGACCGACACACAGAAGTTCACAATTTTATCTACCAGACGCGAAGCTACCTTGAGCTATGGTTACCTATGCTGGAAACAAACAATCGCAGCTACCTGACGGTGGCGATTGGCTGTACCGGCGGTAAACATCGTTCGGTCTACATTGCCGAACAGCTGGCCGATTACTTCCGCTCACGCGGAAAGAACGTTCAGTCCCGTCATCGCACGCTGGAAAAACGCAAAACATGACCGTAAAACAGACCGTCGAAATCACCAACAAGCTGGGCATGCATGCGCGCCCGGCGATGAAGCTGTTTGAACTGATGCAGGGTTTTGATGCTGAGGTGCTGCTGCGCAACGACGAGGGAACAGAGGCAGAAGCCAACAGCGTGATTGCGCTGCTGATGCTGGATTCTGCCAAAGGCCGCCAGATTGAAGTCGAAGCCACCGGCCCGCAGGAAGAAGAAGCGCTGGCGGCAGTGATTGCCCTGTTTAACGCCGGGTTTGACGAAGACTAACGTTCGCCATGTCGGCGGGTAGCGCTCGCTTACCCGCCCTACATAAGATTATTTCGCTCCATAAACCCTTCCCCACCCAGCTGACGCATCTGGCGCATAATCCACGCCTGGCGGCTTCGCACGTAGCCTGACGGAGCGCTGGCCTTAAAACGCAGCGGGTTCGGCAGCACAGCGGCAAGCAGTGCCGCTTCGGACATAGTCAGCCTGCTGGCGGGCTTGCCAAAATAGCGCTGCGATGCCGCTTCGACACCAAATACGCCGTCACCAAATTCCGCGATATTCAGGTAGACGGTTAAAATGCGTTTTTTGCTCCACACCGTCTCGACGCCCAGCGTCAGCCCGGCCTCCAGCCCTTTTCTTACCCAGCTGCGACCGTCCCATAAGAACAGGTTTTTTACCGTCTGCTGAGAAAGCGTCGATGCGCCGCGGACGCGGTTTTCATGACGTTCATTATGATCCAGCGCCTTCTCGATAGCCGCCACGTCAAAACCCCAGTGCTCCGGGAATTTCTGATCTTCTGCCGCAATGACCGCCAGCCCCATCCACGGGGAGATAGCATCCATGCTGACCCAGTCAGAATGGGCAACATAGCCAAAATCCCCTGAGAGCCAGGCGCTAATCTGCCGCTCTGCCATCACGGCCGAGAACGGGACGGGCAGGATGCTGAACAGCGCAATACCGCCGCCCCAGAACACAGCCAGGACCAGCACAATACGCAGCAGGATCCGTTTCAACCACCCGCCGGGGGAAAATTTACGACTCATTCGGCCAGGACCAGCACTCTGTCCACCAGCTTTTCAATGCCTGCGGCAGCCTCGGCGATGTTCTGCGCCAGCATATACGCTGGCGTGGTGATGATCTTGTTGTCCTCATCCACCACAATGTCGTCTACCGGACATGGCACGTGTTCGCCGCCCATATCCTCGACAATCTCAGCGGTATCAATGTCGGTTCCGATCGTGAGCCGCAGCGGGAAATCAAATATTTTCGGCAGCATGGCCGGCGCAATGCAGATAAAGCCCTGCGGCTTACCTGCCGCATGCATCGCCAGCGATAGCGCTTTCAAATCGGGATCGACATGACACGCCGCGCCTTCCGTTGCAAACGTGCTCAGGTTTTTCGCCGCGCCAAAACCGCCCGGCACGATGATCGCATCAAGCTCAGCGGCATCGGCCTGTGTCAGCGGGTGAATATCGCCGCGCACAATACGCGCCGCTTCAATCAGCACGTTACGGCTTTCCGCCATTGGCTCGCCGGTGAGATGATTAATCACGTCTGCCTGAGTTTTATCCGGAGCGAAGCAAATAACGTCTGCCCCCTGGCGCGATAGTGCCAGCAGCGTTAATACGGTTTCATGTATCTCTGAACCATCGTAAACACCACATCCGCTCAGCACGACACCAATCTTTTTCATTCTGACGATCCTTCTATGCAACTCGCTGAAGCACATTAAAAATTCTGATTAAAACGCTATGCTTCACACATTTCACTGATTCATGTAACAAACTGTTTAAGATTTGCTATCTTATCTGCGTGCGGCCTCAATTTTCAGGCGGCGTCCATGCGAAAACAACCCACAAAAATCAGGCGCAGCCACGATTTCCCTGGTGTTGGCGCAGTATTCGCGCACCCCGGTATAGCCGGGGTCATTTTTTTCTGGCATCCACCCAGGCCTTCAGCACTGCCACATCGTTTTGCCACTCTTGTTTCATCTCTTCAACCCAATCACCTACGTTATCTTCCCAGGCAGGTAAATCAGGTGACTGAATCTGTTGGCCCAGCTGCTGGAGATGGCGTAACCCGACCGATCCTGCCGCGCCTTTGATTTTATGTCCCTCTTCGACAATGCCCTTCTGGTCACGCGCCGTCAGGTTGGATTCGAGCACGTTCAGATAGCCCGGCATCATTTTTTCGAACACGGCCAGGCCATCGGTGATCAGTTTTGGTCCCACCAGATCGATATACTGCTCCAGCATGGCGGTATCCAGTATCGTTTGGGCTTTGGCGCTATCAACAGACGTCATGGTGCTCTCCTCTTCATCACAGGTATCCCAGAACTTCTTGATCATCGCCGTCAGGGCAGGTACCGCCAGCGGCTTGCTGAGCACATCGTCCATACCGGCCTCGAGGTACTCTTTTTTATCTTTCAGCACGTTTGCGGTCAACGCCACCAGCGGCGGCAGCTCGTCAGGAGCATATTTGCGCGTCAGCTCGCGGGAGATATCCAGCCCGGTCATGTCCGGTAGCTGAATATCCAGCAGCACCAGGTCGTACTCGCCCGGCGTGAACATCTCCAGCGCGGCTTTGCCGGTCATCGCCACATCCACGCTGTTACCGAGTTTTTCCAGTACCGACCGGGCGACAATGACGTTCAGCTCAATATCTTCCACCAGCAGGACGTGCAGGGCTGGCAGCGGCATATCGTCGTTCTCAAACGTATCTTCCACCTCTTCCGCCACGGCAGGCGCGTGGACGGTAAGCGTAAAGGTGGAGCCTTTACCCGGCTGGCTGGCAACGGTGATATCCCCGCCCATACTTTTCGCCAGACGTTTCGACACCGCCAGGCCAATGCCCGTACCGGTCGCCGGTTTACCGCCGTGGCTGTCTTTAACCTGATAATACATGGCGAAGATCTTATCCTGCTCCTCCTGAGGAATGCCGATCCCCGAGTCCTCAACTTCAAAGTGCAGCATGTCGCCTTCGTCATAGCGAATGCGCACCGCAACCTGCCCCTTCTGGGTAAACTTCACGGCGTTGCTGATGAGGTTCCACAGGATCTGACGCAGACGCGTGCCGTCCGTCACCACTTTATGCGGCAACGGCAGCGTTGGCTCCATCACAAAGCTCAACCCTTTTTGCTGAGCCTGTAAACCTGACAAGTTTTCCAGGTCCGCGAGGAAGCCGGTAAAATCAACCGGCTGGTTGTCGAGCTGAACTTTACGGCGCTCCATCTTATCCATGTCGATAATATCATTGAAGATATTGCCCAGCGTGACCGCCGAGACGTGGATCGTTTTGAGGTATTTTTCCTGCTCGCTGGTCAGCTCGGTATCCAGCAGAATGCGGCTCAGTCCCACAATGCCATTCAGCGGGGTGCGCAGTTCATGGCTGATGGTGGAGATGAAGGTGGTTTTATCCCGGCTGGCGCGCTCCAGCGCATCCTGATAGCGCTTACGCTCGGTGATATCACGGCCAAAGCCCATCAGCCCATGACGTTTCCCCACCCGGTCGTAATAAGGCACTTTGCGGATCTCAAAGCAGGCTTTGCGCCCGTCGGGGTAGTCCAGCCACTGCTCATAGGTCAGCGAAACGTTGTGGCGGAAGACCTTTTCATCCGTCTCCATCACTTTTGCTGCCGCCTCTTCGGAATAGACATCCTGAGGTTTCAGGTGGATCAGCTGCTTTTCGCTTTTCCCGGTCAACAGTTCCATGGCCCGGTTACAACCGGAGAACTCTTTATCTTCATTACGGTAGAACACCAGATCCGGCGACGCATCGAGGAACGAGCGCAGGAAAGAGGATTGCTGTTCAAGCTGGATCTGCGTCACTTCACGCTCTTTCATCTCAACTTTTAGCTGCTCAAGCGTGGTCTGACGCTCGGCTTCCGCCTTCTCACGGTCTGAAATTTCCTGATTCAGCTGGGCAATGTTGTCTTTGAGCTGGACGTTGAGTTTGAGATCGCGCTCGCGCATCTCTTCCAGCTTATCCACCAGTTTCGATAAACGCTGTCGGGACTCTTCCAGCTGCTCAACCACCACGGAGAGAAAATAGACCGCCCATGGGGTAATCAGCAGGCCAAAGAAAATAGAGCGGATCACGTCGATGCTCTCGACCTGACCATGCAGAACCATGGTTACGGCCATTTGCACGACGATGGCCAGAACGACCAGCGCCAGCGCCAGCAGCATGGAAAAACGCACCAGCCCGAGCTTCATCATCAGGTCGACGTAGTACTGGGCCAGCATTCGAATTTGCTTCATAGAGGATCCCTTCACGACTTTATCGCTCAATAATACTCAAATTCACGGCGAGGCGTTGAAGGTTGTGAGAAAAAGTGCGAGGTGAAACAGGAGATTAGCCTCGCCCCCGGGCAACCGGGAGCGAGGAAGAAGGTTTATCAGGAGCGTTTTAGCAGCATCCAGAGGCTGATCAGGAAGAAACTGGCGCTCGGCAACAGTGCGCCGATAATTGGCGGAATGCCATACACCAGCGTCAGCGGACCGAAAATCTGATCGAGGACGTAGAACACAAAACCAAAGCTGATACCGGTTACCACGCGAACCCCCATCGGCACGCTACGCAGCGGTCCAAAGATGAACGATAGCGCCATCAGCATCATCACGGCCACGGACAGCGGCTGGAAGATTTTGCTCCACATGTTGAGCTGGTAACGCCCCGCATCCTGTCCGCTCGATTTCAGATACTTCACGTAATTATGCAGACCGCTGATGGAGAGCGCATCGGGATCGAGCGCTACCACCCCAAGCTTGTCCGGCGTCAGGTTGGTTTTCCAGGTACCGCTAACGGTCTGCGAACCGGTGATCTGTTTCGGGTTCGTCAGGTCAGATTCATCAACCTGGGATAACCGCCAAAGCTTGTTATTCGCATCAAATTTAGCGGAGGCGGCATAACGCACCGACTGTAAACGACGATCGTTATTGAAGGCATAGATACTCACGCCGCCCAGTTCATCGTCCCCTTTCACGCGTTCGATATAGACAAAGTTCTGACCATCTTTCGCCCATAATCCCTGCTGCGTGGAGAGCAGTGAACCGCCGTACATAGCCTGAGCACGGTAGTTACGCGCCATCTGTTCGCCCTGCGGCGCGACCCATTCGCCAATCGCCATGGTCAACAGCACCAGCGGGATCGCGGTTTTCATCACCGACAGCGCAACCTGCATACGGGTAAAACCCGATGCCTGCATCACCACCAGCTCGCTACGCTGAGCCAGCATCCCCAGACCCAGCAGCGCCCCCAACAGGGCCGCCATCGGGAAGAAGATCTGCACATCTTTTGGTACGCTGAGCAGGGTATACATCCCGGCGCCCAACGCGTCGTAACTCCCCTGCCCGGCTTTTTTCAGCTGGTCGACAAATTTGATAATGCCCGAGAGCGACACCAGCATGAACAGGGTCATCATGATGGTGGTGAAAATCGTTTTACCGATATAGCGGTCAAGTACGCCAAACGCCTGCATTAGATGGCTCCTTTACGCGTAAACCGGGCACGAAGACGACGCACAGGCACCGTGTCCCACAAGTTGAGTCCGACTGCCAGCAGCAGATACAAACCATTCACGACCCAGGTCCAGATCATCGGGTCAATTTTTCCTTTCCCGCCGTTAGACTTGATTGAGGTTTGCAGCAGGAAGAACACCAGATACAGCAGCATCGCTGGCAGCATCGACAGCACGCGGCCCTGGCGCGGGTTTACCACGCTCAGCGGAACCACCATCAGCGCCATCATAAATACGGTGAATACCAGCGTGATACGCCAGTGCAGTTCAGCACGCGCACGATCGGTATCGGTATTCATTAAGGTGCGCATATCCATCTGCTCAGTATCCGTGGGATCGAGCGCGACGGTCTGATGGCCAATGATGGCCTGGTAGTTCTGAAAATCGGTAATACGGAAGTCGCGCAGCATAGCCGTGCCTTCGAAACGCGTTCCTTTGTTCAGCGTGACAACCTGAGAGCCGTCTTTACGCTGAGACAGCTGACCGGAGTCCGCCACCACCACAGAAGGCCGGGCGTTACCTTTCGGGCGCAGTTGAGCAAGAAACACGTCATTGAAGCGGTTGCCATCGACGCTTTCGATAAACAGCACGGAGTTACCGTCGGTCGCCTGCTGGAACTGCCCCTGCGCCAGCGCCGCCAGCCCCGGGTTAGCTTTTGCTTCCGCCAGCACCTCATCCTGATGACGAGAGGAGGTCGGCCCCGCCCACATGACGTTAACCGCGGCAACAATGCCCGTAAACAGCGCCAGCACCATGGCTGCTTTTACCAGTACGGCTTTACTGAGGCCGCAGGCATGCATCACGGTGATTTCACTTTCGGTATAGAGCTTACCCAGGGTCATCAGCAGACCAAGGAACAGGCTTAACGGCAGGATAAGCTGCGCCATTTCCGGCACGCCAAGCCCGAGCAGGGAAAGCACCAGATTCGTTGGGATTTCGCCATCAACCGCCGCGCCGAGGATCCTGACCAGCTTCTGACAGAAAAAGATCAGAAGGAGGATAAAGAGGATCGCCAGTTGGCTCTTCAGCGTCTCCCGAACCAGATATCTTATGATTATCACTTTAAATACGCCCGTTAAAACTCGTCTTATGCAGGAATTTAGCTTGTTTCATGGCTTAAACGTCATTTATTCTCTTGAGTCGTCGAAATCATCGCTAAGATTAAAAAACCCGGCGGATTCGCGCTTCATGACATTTATTGACGTGTCGAAACCGTAGTAACGTAAGATTAACACGAAGTCACCACAACGGCGGACATGAGTTACGAAAGGTTTCAATTCTATCCGTAGCCGCCGCCGTTGTCTTTAAGATTCAGGAGCGTAGTGCATGGAGTTCAGTGTAAAAAGCGGTAGCCCGGAGAAACAGCGGAGTGCCTGCATCGTTGTGGGCGTCTTTGAACCACGCCGACTCTCCCCGATCGCCGAGCAACTCGATAAAATCAGCGACGGTTATATCAGCGCCCTGCTGCGCCGTGGCGAACTGGAAGGCAAACCAGGGCAGACCTTGTTGCTGCACCATGTTCCGAACGTCCTGTCCGAGCGTATTCTGCTGATTGGCTGTGGTAAAGAACGTGAGCTTGATGAGCGCCAGTACAAGCAGGTTATTCAGAAAACCATTAATACACTGAATGATACTGGTTCGATGGAAGCCGTCTGCTTCCTGACGGAGCTGCACGTTAAGGGCCGCAACACGTACTGGAAAGTGCGCCAGGCCGTCGAAACCGCAAAAGAGAGCCTCTACAGCTTTGATCAGCTGAAAACCACCAAAAGCGAGCCGCGTCGCCCGCTGCGTAAAATGGTCTTTAACGTGCCAACCCGTCGCGAGCTGACCAGCGGCGAGCGCGCCATTCAGCACGGTCTGGCCATTGCCGCCGGTATTAAAGCGGCAAAAGATCTTGGCAATATGCCGCCAAACATCTGTAACGCCGCGTACCTGGCATCTCAGGCGCGCCAGCTGGCTGACGCGTACAGCAAGAACGTCATCACCCGCGTTATCGGCGAACAGCAGATGAAAGAGCTGGGGATGCACTCTTATCTGGCGGTCGGTAACGGCTCCCAGAACGAATCCCTGATGTCGGTCATTGAGTACAAGGGCAATCCGTCAGAAGATGCGCGACCCATCGTGCTCGTCGGTAAAGGGCTGACCTTCGACTCCGGCGGTATCTCCATCAAGCCTTCAGAAGGCATGGATGAGATGAAGTACGACATGTGTGGCGCAGCGGCGGTTTACGGCGTTATGCGCATGGTCGCGGAACTTCAGTTGCCTATCAACGTGATCGGCGTGCTGGCGGGCTGCGAAAACATGCCTGGCGGCCGCGCTTATCGTCCGGGTGATGTGCTGACCACCATGTCCGGCCAGACCGTTGAGGTGCTGAACACCGACGCCGAAGGCCGTCTGGTGCTGTGCGACGTGCTGACCTACGTTGAGCGCTTCGAACCTGAAGCGGTTATCGATGTGGCTACCCTGACCGGCGCCTGCGTGATCGCGCTGGGGCACCACATCACCGGCCTGATGTCGAACCACAACCCGCTGGCGCACGAGCTGATCGGCGCGTCCGAGCAGGCCGGCGACCGCGCGTGGCGTCTGCCGCTGGGGGACGAGTTCCAGGAACAGCTGGAGTCTAACTTCGCAGACATGGCGAACATCGGCGGTCGTCCTGGCGGAGCAATCACCGCAGGCTGCTTCCTGGCGCGTTTCACCCGCAAGTACAACTGGGCGCACCTGGACATCGCGGGGACCGCATGGCGCTCCGGCAAAGCCAAAGGCGCAACTGGTCGTCCGGTGGCGCTGCTGTCGCAGTTCCTGCTCAATCGTGCGGGTTTTAACGGCGACGAGTGATGAAAAACGCCGGGTGGCGGCTACGCCTTACCCGGCCTATACGCCACTCAACCGTAGGCCGGGTAAGCGAAGCGCCACCCGGCTTTGCATTTAAATCCACGACAAGAAGCCCCATATATGAAGAATGCAACGTTCTACCTTCTGGACAACGACACCCATCAGGATGGCCTCAGCGCCGTTGAACAGCTGGTGTGTGAAATTGCCGCAGAACGTTGGCGCGCAGGTAAACGCGTTCTGATTGCCTGTGAAGATGAGCAGCAGGCGATTCGCCTGGATGAAGCGCTATGGGCGCGCCCGCCGGAGAGTTTTGTTCCGCATAACCTGTCGGGCGAAGGTCCACGCGGCGGGGCACCGGTGGAGATTGCCTGGCCGCAAAAACGCAACAGCAGCGCGCGCGACATTCTCATTAGCCTGCGGACAGACTTTGCAGATTTTGCCACCGCTTTCACAGAAGTGGTAGACTTTGTCCCTTACGAAGAATCTTTGAAACAACTGGCGCGCGAACGCTACAAAGCGTACCGCCTGGCCGGTTTTAACCTGAATACGGCAACCTGGAAATAATGGAAAAGACATATAACCCACGCGATATCGAACAGCCGCTTTACGAGCACTGGGAACAGCAGGGCTATTTCAAGCCTAACGGCGACGAAAGCAAAGAGTCCTTCTGCATCATGATCCCGCCGCCGAACGTCACCGGCAGTTTGCATATGGGGCATGCTTTCCAGCAGACCATCATGGATACCATGATCCGCTATCAGCGCATGCAGGGCAAAAACACCCTGTGGCAGGCGGGGACTGACCACGCGGGTATCGCGACCCAGATGGTGGTTGAGCGTAAAATTGCCGCTGAAGAGGGTAAAACCCGCCACGACTACGGTCGCGACGCGTTCATCGACAAAATCTGGCAGTGGAAGGCAGAATCCGGCGGCACCATTACCCGTCAGATGCGCCGTCTCGGCAACTCCGTAGACTGGGAGCGCGAGCGCTTCACCATGGATGAAGGCCTGTCCAACGCCGTGAAAGAAGTCTTTGTGCGCCTGTACAAAGAAGACCTGATTTATCGTGGCAAGCGCCTGGTCAACTGGGACCCGAAACTGCGCACCGCCATCTCTGACCTGGAAGTGGAAAACCGCGAGTCTAAAGGCTCCATGTGGCACATCCGCTATCCGCTGGCCGACGGCGCAAAAACCGCCGACGGTAAAGATTACCTGGTGGTGGCGACCACCCGTCCGGAAACCCTGCTGGGCGATACCGGCGTGGCCGTTAACCCGGAAGATCCGCGTTATAAAGATCTGATCGGCAAATTCGTGGTACTGCCGCTGGTGAACCGCCGTATTCCGATTGTGGGCGACGAACACGCCGACATGGAAAAAGGCACCGGCTGCGTGAAAATCACCCCGGCGCATGACTTCAACGACTATGAAGTCGGTCGTCGTCATCAACTTCCGATGATCAACATTCTGACCTTCGACGGCGATATCCGCGAAAGCGCAGAAGTGTATGACACCAAAGGCAACGAATCCGACGTTTATTCCAGCGACATCCCGGCTGAGTTCCAGAAGCTGGAGCGCTTTGCCGCGCGTAAAGCCATCGTAGCCGCCGTTGACGCACTCGGCCTGCTGGAAGAGATTAAACCTCACGATCTGACCGTGCCGTACGGCGACCGTGGCGGCGTGGTTATCGAGCCAATGCTGACCGACCAGTGGTACGTGCGTGCCGACGTGCTGGCGAAACCGGCTGTGGAAGCGGTTGAGAACGGCAGCATTCAGTTCGTGCCGAAGCAGTACGAAAACATGTACTTCTCCTGGATGCGCGATATTCAGGACTGGTGTATTTCCCGTCAGCTGTGGTGGGGTCACCGTATCCCGGCATGGTACGACAACGAAGGCAATGTCTACGTTGGCCGCACCGAAGAGGAAGTGCGTCAGGAAAACAACCTGGGCGCGGATGTTGCCCTGCGCCAGGACGAAGACGTGCTGGATACCTGGTTCTCCTCCGCGCTGTGGACCTTCTCCACCCTCGGCTGGCCGGAAAACACCGACGCGCTGCGTCAGTTCCACCCAACCAGCGTGATGGTCTCCGGCTTCGACATCATCTTCTTCTGGATTGCCCGCATGATCATGATGACCATGCACTTCATCAAAGACGAAGACGGCAAGCCGCAGGTTCCGTTCCATACCGTCTATATGACCGGCCTGATCCGCGACGATGAAGGCCAGAAGATGTCCAAATCCAAGGGTAACGTTATCGACCCGCTGGACATGGTCGATGGTATCTCTCTGGAAGAGCTGCTGGAAAAACGTACCGGCAACATGATGCAGCCGCAGCTGGCAGAGAAAATCCGCAAGCGTACCGAGAAGCAGTTCCCGAACGGGATCGAATCTCACGGTACCGACGCCCTGCGCTTCACCCTGGCGGCGCTGGCCTCCACCGGTCGTGACATCAACTGGGATATGAAGCGTCTGGAAGGTTACCGTAACTTCTGTAACAAGCTGTGGAACGCCAGCCGCTTCGTGCTGATGAACACCGAAGATCAGGATTGCGGCTTCAACGGCGGCGAAATGACCCTGTCTCTGGCAGACCGCTGGATCCTGGCGGAATTTAACCAGACGGTGAAAGCATTCCGCGACGCGCTGGACAGCTACCGCTTCGACATCGCGGCAGGCATCCTGTACGAATTCACCTGGAACCAGTTCTGCGACTGGTACCTGGAGCTGGCGAAGCCGGTCATGAACGGCGGTTCTGAAGCGGAACTGCGCGGCACGCGTAATACGCTGATTACCGTTCTGGAAGGTCTGCTGCGCCTTGCGCACCCGATCATTCCATTCATCACCGAAACCATCTGGCAGCGCGTGAAGGTGATTGCCGGTATTAATGCCGATACCATCATGCTCCAGCCGTTCCCGGCATTCGACGCCGCGAAAGTGGATGAAGCCGCGTCTGCGGATACCGAGTGGCTGAAGCAGGCGATCGTTGCGGTACGTAACATCCGCGCGGAAATGAACATCGCTCCGGGTAAACCACTGGAGCTGCTGCTGCGCGGTTGCAGCGAAGCTGCCGTTCGTCGCGTCACCGAGAACAACACCTTCCTGAAAACCATGGCGCGTCTGGAAAGCATCACCGTGCTGCCTGCCGATGACAAAGGTCCGGTTTCCGTGACCAAAATCATCGACGGCGCGGAGCTGCTGATCCCGATGGCGGGCCTGATCGACAAAGATGCGGAGCTGGCGCGTCTGGCGAAAGAAGTGGCGAAAGTCGACGTGGAAATTGGCAAAATCGAAAGCAAACTGGCGAACGAGGGCTTTGTGGCCCGCGCGCCGGAAGCGGTCATCGCCAAAGAGCGTGAGCGTCTGGTTGCCTTCGCCGATGCGAAGACCAAACTGATCGAGCAGCAGGCGGTTATCGCAGCCCTGTAATGCTTTTACCCCTTACGCTTCAGGGCGTAAGGGGTATCCTTCCTGAAAACTCCTCGCTTGCACTCCCCTTTCTGCGGTGCTATTAACAGCAGTTGCGTGTCAATTTTTGTTATGAGTAATGCTATGAGCGTGATTACCCCCGTCGCGACGACAATGCGTCGGATCACTGAGCAAGACAACCCGGCTATCGCCGCCGTTATCCGAACGGTTTCTGCCGAATATGGCCTGACCGCCGACAAAGGCTACACCGTGGCCGACCCCAATCTGGACGAACTTTTTCAGCTGTACAGCCAGCCGGGCCATGCCTACTGGGTCATCGAGCAGGACGGCCAGGTCGTGGGCGGCGGCGGCATTGCCCCACTGCTTTGCAGCGAGCCGGATATCTGTGAACTCCAGAAAATGTATTTCCTGCCAACGATACGCGGACAAGGCCTGGCGAAAAAGCTGGCGCTGGTCGCCCTGGAACATGCACGCTCACAGGGCTTTAAACGTTGCTACCTTGAAACCACCGCTTTCCTTAAAGAGGCCATTGGCCTGTATGAACATCTCGGCTTTGAGCATATCGATGCGCCACTGGGCTGCACGGGCCACGTGGACTGCGAAGTCAGGATGCTGAAAAGTCTGTAAGTTTCGTTCCTGCCGTCTTCTGTTAAGCGTCTGTAAACTGAATGCTCTACACTCACAGTTCACACCAAAACAGGGGAAATGCGATGTCGAAGATAAAAAGCTACGCCGCACCGCAGGCGGGTGCAGAACTTGAGCTGTACGAGTACGATGCGGGCGAACTAAAAGCGGAAGACGTCGAAGTACAGGTTGATTACTGCGGGATCTGCCACTCAGATCTCTCGATGATCGATAACGAATGGGGCTTCTCCAGCTATCCGCTGGTGGCCGGGCACGAAGTCATTGGCCGCGTCGTGGCGCTCGGCAGCGCCGCACAGGACAAAGGGCTGAAGGTGGGCCAGCGCGTGGGCATCGGCTGGACGGCACGCAGCTGCGGCCACTGCGACGCCTGTATCAGTGGCAACCAGATCAACTGCCTTGAGGGCGCAACGCCGACCATCCTTAACAAGGGCGGTTTCGCCGATAAGCTGCGCGCCGACTGGCAATGGGTTATCCCGCTGCCGGACAGCATTGATATTGAATCCGCAGGTCCGCTGCTGTGTGGCGGTATCACCGTCTTTAAACCGCTGCTGATGCATCACGTCACCGCCACCAGCCGCGTGGGCGTGATCGGGATTGGCGGGCTGGGGCATATTGCCATCAAGCTGCTGCACGCGATGGGCTGTGAAGTGACGGCGTTCAGCTCTAACCCGGCGAAAGAGCAGGAAGTACTGGCGATGGGTGCGGATAAAGTGGTGAACAGCCGCGATCCGCAGGCGCTCACCGCTCTGGCGGGCCAGTTTGATCTGATCATCAACACCGTGAACGTCGATCTCGACTGGCAGCCGTACTTTGAAGCCCTGGCCTACGGCGGTAACTTCCACACCGTGGGTGCGGTGATGAAGCCGCTGCCGGTTCCGGCGTTTACCCTGATCGGCGGGGATCGCAGCGTGTCAGGTTCCGCGACCGGGACACCGTACGAGCTGCGCAAGCTGATGAAGTTTGCCGGACGCACAAAAGTGACGCCAACCACCGAGCTGTATCCGATGTCAAAAATCAACGAAGCGATCCAGCACGTGCGCGACGGCAAAGCCCGCTACCGCGTGGTGTTGAAAGCGGATTTCTGATGTGAGTTTGCCGGGGAATGTGCGGCCTGATGCCCTCACCCCAACCCTCTCCCACAGGGAGAGGGCGCAAACACTAAAAACGGTAACGGTTGTTACCGTTTAGCATCTACCATGGTCTTAAACACTTCCGCCACCGCGACCGCTCCCGGATCCATCACCCCGTCCAGATTCTCTTTATTCACGTACGACGAGCGCCCCGCTCCCGCTTTCGCCATTTTCGCCGTTGCTTCGGCGCCCTGCTGCGCAGCCTGCGCTGCCGCCTGAATATTGCCTTTCTGTAACGCCTCCAGCGCCGGTTGCAGGGCATCGATCAGCGTACGATCGCCGAGATCTGCGCCGCCATACTGCTTCATCTGCGCCAGTCCGCTCAGCAATGCTTCAGGTAGCGGCAGTCCATCGAGAAGCTTTTGTCCTGCCGCCGTGAAGAAGATCGACATCAACACCCCACTCGATCCGCCCATCACCGTTGCCAGCCGCTCGCCTACCAGCAGGAGTAATGTCGGCACGTCGTTAAGGGGCAGGTTGTTCTCCTCAAGTCGCTGCGCAATATCCCGCGCCCCTTGCGCAAAGGTGGAGCCCGTATCGCCATCGCCTACTTTGGCATCCAGCGCGTTAAGGCGGTTTTCCAGCTGGATCAATGTTTTCGTTACCGAAGCGACGGTCTCGCTCACCTGCGTATTGTCCGACGGGGTATATTCCACGCGGTCATGAAGGGCGCTATGGGGGACGGTACGCAGGGGCGCGAACGCGACGGGCTTCTGCCAGCCCAGCGTCTCGACCCCGGCGTGAATCGCCTTCTCGAAGAAATCGTTGAGCTTTAACAGCGTTAGCGAAAAGCCTTTCATATCCAGCGCACTCACCAGCGGCGCCGGGCCAATCAGATACGCAATGTTCTCTTTCAACGCCGAATGCGCCAGCTCTTTGGTGAGCAGAGCCATCTCCAGCGCTGATACGCCGCCGAGGTTGTTGATCAGCACCGCAAAGCGCCCGTCACCCGCCTGGGCTTTTAGCGGCGTCACCAGCGTGTCGATAATAGCTTTGCTGTTTTGCGTATCCACGACGGATGCTCCCGGCTCGCCGTGAATACCCAGCCCCAGCTCGACATGGCCTTGTTTAATGCGCCCCTCTTCATCGTCGCTACCCGGCAGGTTACAGGTTTGCATCGCAACCCCCAGGCTCCAGAGGTTATCGCAGGCCTGTTGCGCAATATCCCGCACGTCGTTTAGCGATTTCCCCTGCTCTGCCGCATATCCCGCAATCTTATGCACCAGCGCCGTTCCCGCGATACCACGCGGCTGCTTGTTATCCGGCAGGGCGATATCATCCGCCACGATAACCATCTCGACCTTCAGGCCGTAGCGTTTGGCTTTTTCCGCCGCCAGGCCAAAGTTAAGCCGGTCGCCGGTGTAGTTTTTCACAATCAGCAGGCAGCCACGGTCGCCCGTCACCGCCACAATGGCATTGAGGACCGCATCCACGCTTGGGGAAGCGAACAGATCGCCACACACTGCTGCGGTAAGCATGCCTTTACCGACGAACCCGGCATGTGCCGGTTCATGGCCGGAGCCGCCACCGGAGATCACCGCCACGCGGCTTTTATCCCAGTCGCCGCGTGCCACCACGCGGATGGCCGGATCGATATCCAGTTTGACGAGATTACCGTGCGGCGCGGAGAGAAGTATGCCTTCTATGGCATCGTTGACAAGCTGTTTGCGGTCGTTAAAAAAGAATCTGGACATAGTTTCCCAAAATTTTGTTTACCGTATGCAAAAGCATAGTCCGCACTGGATAATGCGCCGCAAAGTGAGGAATTTACGCAGACATTTTGCCGTCAGGTTGCCTATACTCCACCCAGGACTACGAGAGGACGTGCATCATGAGTACACCATTGTTAATCGCCAGGACGCTGGAAAAAGAGCTGTTTTTACTGCCCGCGATGGCGAACCGTCATGGCCTGATCACCGGCGCGACCGGGACGGGAAAAACCGTCACCCTGCAAAAGCTGGCTGAGTCGTTGTCAGAGACTGGCGTGCCGGTTTTTATGGCTGACGTGAAGGGTGATTTAACCGGGGTGGCTCAGGAAGGCGCAGCGTCAGAAAAACTGCTTGAGCGCCTGAAAAATATCGGTATCACGGACTGGACGCCGCACGGTAATCCGGTGGTGGCCTGGGATATCTTCGGCGAAAAAGGCCATCCGGTGCGCGCCACCGTCTCCGACCTCGGCCCGCTGCTGCTGGCTCGTCTGCTTAACCTCAACGACGTGCAGTCCGGGGTGCTGAACATTATCTTCCGTATCGCCGACGATCAGGGGCTACTGCTGCTCGACTTCAAAGATCTGCGCGCCATCACCCAGTACATTGGCGATAACGCCAAATCCTTCCAGAACCAGTACGGCAATATCAGCAGCGCCTCGGTGGGCGCTATTCAGCGCGGGCTCCTGACGCTGGAGCAACAGGGGGCCGAACACTTCTTCGGCGAGCCAATGCTGGATATCAAAGACTGGTTGCGTACCGACAGCAACGGCAAAGGCATCATCAACATTCTGAGCGCAGAGAAGCTCTACCAGATGCCGAAGCTTTACGCCGCCAGCCTGCTGTGGATGCTCTCTGAACTGTACGAACAACTGCCGGAAGCAGGCGATCTGGAAAAACCCAAACTGGTGTTCTTCTTTGACGAAGCGCACCTGTTGTTTAACGACGCGCCGCAGGTGCTGCTGGATAAAATTGAACAGGTTATCCGCCTGATCCGCTCCAAAGGCGTCGGGGTCTGGTTTGTATCGCAAAACCCGTCGGATATTCCGGACAACGTACTGGGGCAGCTAGGTAACCGCGTGCAGCACGCCCTGCGCGCCTTTACGCCGAAAGATCAGAAAGCGGTGAAAGCCGCGGCGCAAACCATGCGCGCCAATCCGGCCTTTGATACCGAAACCGCCATTCAGGCGCTGGGCACCGGTGAAGCGCTGATTTCGTTCCTCGATGCAAAAGGCAGCCCGACAGTTGTCGAGCGTGCGATGGTGATTGCGCCCTGCTCGCGTATGGGGCCGGTAACGGACGATGAACGTAACGGCCTGATTAACCACTCCCCGGTGTACGGGAAGTATGAAGACGAGGTGGATCGCGAATCCGCGTTCGAGATGCTGCAAAAAGGGGTGCAGGCGACTGCCGAATCGCAGGATGCGCCTGCCGCCAAAGGGCAATCTGTTGCCGTGGACGACGGCATTCTCGGCGGGCTGAAAGATATTCTGTTCGGCAGCACCGGGCCACGCGGCGGCAAACGCGATGGCGTGGTTCAGACCATGGCAAAAAGCGCGACGCGTCAGATTACCAACCAGATAGTACGCGGCATGCTGGGAAGTCTGCTAGGCGGCCGTCGTCGGTAGCGGGGGAACCCACGGGCGGCCAAGCGCCGACCCCTGCACGCCGTTCTCCTGTAGATAGCGGTCGATTTCCAGCATCCCCGTCCAGCGGTTCTCACACCAGAGCGGTGCCAGAAGCGTTGGGCGGCGGGCGCTGGCCGAGATGCGGTGGTAAACAATCTCCGGCGGCGTGTGGCGAATCATCTCCCCCGCCGTCACCGTATAGTCGTCGAGTTCGATACCACTTAACCGCCCCGCTTCCCAGGCTTTCGCCATTATGCTGCCCTTCACAATATGCAGCGGATGCAGCTTAATGCCATCCACGCCGGTCTCGACGACTTTTTCCAGCGTTTCCAGCCCGTGCTGCTGCCCTTCTCCCGGCAAGCCGACAATCAGATGCGAGCAGACTTTTAATCCACGCTCGCGGGCGAGACGCGTGGTGCGCTGGTAGCAGGCGAAATCATGCCCGCGATTGATACGGTGCAGGGTTTTGTCGTGCGCGGTCTGCAAGCCCAGCTCCAGCCAGATCTCGTAGCCCTTTTCTTTGTACTCGCTAAGTAAATCCAGCACGGCCTCCGGCACGCAGTCCGGACGCGTCCCCACGCACAGCCCGACAATGTTCGCCTGAGCAACCGCCTGCTGATACATAGCGCGCAGCACCTGCACTTCCGCCCATGTACTGGTGTAGGCCTGGAAATAGGCCAGATACTGCTTCGCGCGGTTCACCAGACTCGCCTGATGGGCGAGCTGTTCAGCGATAGATTTATGCTGCTGGGCCTCGTCAGCAAACGAGGCCACGTTACAGAAGGTACAGCCACCACGCCCGATGGTGCCATCGCGATTCGGGCAGCTAAAGCCGCCGTGCAGCGTCAGTTTGTGAACCTTTTGTCCGTAGCGCTGCAAAAGATCCCCACCAAACATATTGACTAATTTCTGTAACTGCATAATCTGATAGACCGTCCCGAAGAAAGGGGACAAGCCTGCCATTTTTAGCCTCTGTCGGCGATGACCTGGATCAATCGCCCTGGACGGCCTTTATCCATTTGAATAAATAATCACGATTACCGAGATTTCATTCACCCTGCACTTAATTACTTTTCCTTATGTTCTGATGGTTTTTTTCATTTATAGCGCCAGGACTGAAAAACAGTGATTTTATGCGGGTTTGAATGCCACACCAGATTATTATTCTGCCATAAATCCGCATTTCAGCACGCTGCATCGATAATACCGCTTTCATATAGTGAGTCAGATCACACTCCCCTGCACCTCCCCGGTGCTTTAAGTGGTTGTAAAAATAGTTAAATACACAATAAAAACAAAAAGATAACCACGCTTTAGCACATTTTTGTATAAATAAGATTGCCATTTGACCTGTGTACCAATTCCCGATAAGTTGGAAATCCGCTGGAAGCTTTCTGGATGAGCGGCCTGCTCATCATATTTATGCAGTAATTGAGATTCCCTCTGAAGCAAGTCCTCAAACTTGTTTACCTGCGCGAAAGGATGAAAAAGAGGGCGAATGCGAGGTCCGCGTATGAAACGCTAACCCCGTCGCCATGCTCTTTCTGCGCCTGTGCGCCACGGTAAAGTTCAGTGGGAAGCCCGACGAGCCTGGGGAGGTTCACTGATATGTTGTACGATAAATCCCTTGAGAAGGATAACTGTGGTTTCGGCCTGATCGCCCACATAGAAGGCGAACCTAGCCACAAGGTAGTGCGTACTGCTATTCACGCACTGGCCCGTATGCAGCACCGTGGCGCCATCCTTGCCGATGGTAAAACCGGCGACGGTTGCGGCCTGCTGCTGCAAAAACCGGATCGTTTCTTCCGCATCGTGGCGGAAGAGCGCGGCTGGCGTTTAGCCAAAAACTACGCTGTCGGTATGCTGTTCCTGAATCAGGATCCTGAAAAAGCTGCCGCGTCACGCCGCATCGTTGAAGAAGAACTTCAGCGTGAAACCCTGTCGATCGTCGGCTGGCGCGATGTGCCAACCAACGAAGGGGTGCTCGGTGAAATCGCCCTCTCCTCGCTGCCTCGTATTGAACAGATTTTTGTCAACGCGCCTGCGGGCTGGCGTCCGCGTGATATGGAACGCCGTCTGTTTATCGCCCGCCGCCGCATTGAAAAACGTCTTCAGGACGATAAAGAGTTCTACGTCTGTAGCCTCTCTAACCTGGTGAACATCTATAAAGGTCTGTGTATGCCGGCTGACCTGCCGCGCTTCTACCTGGACCTGGCGGACCTGCGTCTGGAATCGGCCATTTGCCTGTTCCACCAGCGCTTCTCCACCAACACCGTTCCACGCTGGCCGCTGGCGCAGCCGTTCCGCTACCTGGCGCATAACGGCGAGATCAACACCATCACCGGTAACCGCCAGTGGGCCCGCGCCCGTACCTATAAATTCCAGACGCCGCTGATCCCGGACCTGCACGATGCCGCGCCGTTCGTGAACGAAACCGGCTCGGACTCCAGCTCCATGGATAACATGCTGGAACTGCTGCTGGCAGGCGGGATGGATATCGTGCGCGCCATGCGTCTGCTCGTGCCACCGGCCTGGCAGAACAACCCGGATATGGACCCTGAGCTGCGCGCGTTCTTCGACTTTAACTCCATGCACATGGAGCCGTGGGACGGCCCGGCGGGCATCGTGATGTCCGACGGTCGTTTTGCCGCCTGTAACCTGGACCGTAATGGTCTGCGTCCGGCGCGCTACGTTATTACCAAAGACAAGCTCATCACCTGTGCCTCTGAAGTCGGGATCTGGGATTACCAGCCAGACGAAGTGGTCGAGAAAGGCCGCGTCGGACCTGGCGAGCTGATGGTGATCGACACCCGCGGTGGGCGTATTCTGCATTCCGCCGAAACCGACAACGATCTGAAGAGCCGCCATCCGTACAAAGAGTGGATGGAGAAAAACGTGCGTCGTCTGGTGCCGTTTGAAGATCTGTCGGACGAAGAAGTGGGCTGCCGCGAGCTGGACGATGACACCCTCGCGAGCTTCCAGAAGCAGTTTAACTACAGCGCCGAAGAGCTGGACTCGGTTATCCGCGTGCTCGGTGAAAACGGCCAGGAAGCGGTCGGCTCAATGGGTGACGATACCCCGTTCGCCGTGCTCTCCAGCCAGCCACGCATTATTTATGACTACTTCCGTCAGCAGTTTGCGCAGGTCACTAACCCGCCAATCGATCCGCTGCGCGAAGCACACGTCATGTCGCTGGCTACCAGCATCGGCCGTGAGATGAACGTCTTCTGTGAAGCCGAAGGCCAGGCGCACCGTCTGACCTTTAAATCACCGATCCTGCTGTACTCCGATTTCAAACAGCTCACCACCATGACCGAGGAGCACTATCGCGCCGACACGCTCGATATCACCTTCGACGTGACCGAAACGAGCCTCGAAGAGACGGTGAACGCGCTGTGTGACAAAGCCGAGCAGATGGTGCGTAACGGCACCGTTCTGCTGGTGCTGTCTGACCGTAACATCGCGAAAAACCGTCTGCCGGTGCCTGCACCTATGGCGGTGGGGGCTATCCAGACGCGTCTGGTGGATAAGAGCCTGCGCTGCGACGCCAACATCATCGTTGAAACCGCGAGCGCGCGCGACCCGCACCACTTTGCGGTGCTGTTAGGCTTTGGCGCGACGGCGATCTACCCGTACCTGGCCTACGAAACGCTGGCCCGCCTGGTGGATACCCGGGCGATCGACAAAGACTACCGTGCCGTGATGCTGAACTACCGTAACGGCATCAACAAAGGTCTGTACAAGATCATGTCCAAAATGGGCATCTCGACCATCGCCTCTTACCGTTGCTCGAAGCTGTTTGAAGCGGTCGGCCTGCATGACGAGGTCGCGAATCTCTGCTTCCAGGGCGTGGTCAGCCGTATCGGCGGCGCCGGTTTTGCTGACTTCCAGCAGGATCTGGTGAACCTGTCGAAACGCGCCTGGCTGGCACGTAAGCCGCTGGAACAGGGCGGCCTGCTGAAATATGTCCACGGGGGTGAGTATCACGCTTATAACCCGGACGTGGTGCGCACGCTGCAACAGGCGGTGCAGAGCGGCGAGTACAGCGATTATCAGCAGTATGCAGAGCTGGTGAACAACCGTCCGGCAGCGACGCTGCGCGATCTCATTGCCCTCAATCCGGGTGATGAAGCGGTCAGCATTGACGAGGTTGAACCCGCGTCTGAGCTGTTCAAACGTTTCGACACCGCGGCGATGTCCATCGGCGCGCTGAGCCCGGAAGCCCACGAAGCGCTGGCAGAAGCCATGAACAGCATCGGCGGCAACTCTAACTCCGGCGAAGGCGGTGAAGATCCGGCCCGCTACGGCACCAACAAAGTGTCCCGTATTAAGCAGGTGGCGTCTGGTCGCTTTGGCGTAACGCCTGCGTACCTGGTTAACGCCGACGTGATCCAGATTAAGGTCGCGCAGGGTGCGAAACCGGGTGAAGGCGGTCAGCTGCCGGGTGATAAAGTCACCCCGTACATCGCTAAGCTTCGTTATTCAGTGCCGGGCGTGACGCTGATCTCCCCGCCGCCGCACCACGATATCTACTCTATCGAGGATCTGGCGCAGCTGATTTTCGACCTGAAACAGGTCAACCCGAAAGCGATGATCTCCGTGAAGCTGGTTTCCGAACCGGGCGTTGGCACCATTGCCACCGGCGTGGCGAAAGCCTATGCGGATCTGATCACTATCGCCGGTTACGACGGCGGCACCGGCGCAAGCCCGCTCTCCTCCGTGAAATACGCGGGTTGTCCGTGGGAGCTTGGCCTGGTGGAAACCCAGCAGGCGCTGGTCGCTAACGGCCTGCGTCACAAGATCCGTTTGCAGGTGGACGGCGGGCTGAAAACCGGCCTCGACATCATCAAAGCGGCGATTCTGGGAGCGGAAAGCTTCGGCTTTGGTACCGGCCCGATGGTTGCGCTCGGCTGTAAATACCTGCGTATTTGTCACCTGAACAACTGTGCAACGGGCGTTGCTACCCAGGACGAAAAGCTGCGTAAGAATCACTACCACGGCCTGCCGTTCAAGGTGACCAACTACTTTGACTTCATCGCCCGTGAAACCCGCGAGCTGATGGCGCAGCTGGGCGTGAAGCGTCTGGTAGACCTGATTGGCCGTACCGACCTGCTGAAAGAGCTTGAGGGCTTCACGGCTAAACAGCAGAAGCTGGAGCTGTCTAAGCTGCTGGAAACCGCTCAGCCGCATCCTGGCAAAGCGGTTTACTGTACCGAGAACAACCCGCCGTTCGACAACGGCGTGCTGAACGCACAGCTGCTGCAACAGGCGAAGCCGTATGTGGATGAGAAGCAGAGCAAAACGTTCTGGTTTGATATCCGCAACACCGACCGTTCTGTGGGTGCGTCTCTCTCCGGTTACATCGCGCAAACGCACGGCGATCAGGGCCTGGCGTCGGATCCGATTACCGCGCACTTCAGCGGTACCGCGGGTCAGAGCTTCGGCGTGTGGAACGCAGGCGGAGTTGAGTTATACCTGACCGGCGATGCCAACGACTACGTCGGAAAAGGCATGGCGGGCGGTCTGCTGGCGGTGCGTCCTCCGGTTGGTTCAGCCTTCCGCAGCCATGAAGCGAGCATCATCGGCAATACCTGTCTGTACGGCGCAACCGGCGGTCGTCTGTTTGCCGCGGGCCGTGCGGGCGAACGTTTTGCGGTGCGTAACTCCGGCGCCATCACCGTGGTGGAAGGCATCGGCGATAACGGCTGTGAATACATGACGGGCGGAATTGTGTGCGTCCTGGGGAAAACCGGCGTGAACTTTGGCGCGGGTATGACGGGCGGTTTTGCCTACGTCCTGGATGAAGACGGTGAGTTCCGCAAACGCGTGAACCCGGAGCTGGTGGAAGTGCTGGACGTTGATACGCTGGCCATCCACGAAGAACACCTGCGCGGTTTAATTACCGAACACGTGCAGCATACCGGTTCTTCGCGCGGCGAAGAGATCCTGGCGAACTGGCCGGCGTTCTCTGCGAAATTCGCGCTGGTGAAGCCGAAGTCCAGCGATGTTAAAGCCCTGTTGGGTCACCGTAGTCGTAGCGCAGCAGAGCTGCGCGTGCAGGCGCAGTAAGGAATTCAGATGAGCCAGAACGTTTACCAGTTTATCGACCTTCAGCGTGTTGATCCGCCAAAGAAACCGCTGAAGATCCGTAAAATTGAATTTGTTGAAATCTATGAGCCGTTTTCAGAAGGCCAGGCCAAAGCACAGGCAGACCGCTGCCTGTCCTGCGGTAACCCTTACTGCGAATGGAAATGTCCGGTCCATAACTACATCCCGAACTGGCTGAAGCTGGCCAACGAAGGGCGTATTTTTGAAGCCGCCGAGCTGTCTCATCAGACCAACACCCTGCCGGAAGTGTGCGGCCGCGTGTGCCCTCAGGATCGTCTGTGTGAAGGCTCCTGTACGCTGAACGACGAGTTTGGCGCGGTGACCATCGGCAACATCGAACGCTATATCAACGATAAAGCGTTCGAGATGGGCTGGCGTCCGGATATGACCGGTGTGCGTCAAACCGACAAGCGCGTAGCGATTATCGGCGCGGGCCCGGCAGGCCTGGCCTGTGCGGACGTGCTGACCCGTAACGGCGTGAAGGCGGTGGTCTTTGATCGCCACCCGGAGATTGGCGGCCTGCTGACCTTCGGTATCCCGGCCTTTAAGCTGGAAAAAGAGGTGATGACCCGCCGCCGTGAAATCTTCACCGGCATGGGCATTGAGTTCAAACTCAACACCGAAGTGGGCCGCGACGTGCAGCTCGACGACCTGCTGAAGGATTACGACGCCGTGTTCCTGGGCGTGGGCACTTATCAGTCCATGCGCGGTGGTCTGGAGAATGAAGATGCGCCAGGCGTGTACGACGCGCTGCCGTTCCTGATTGCGAATACCAAACAGCTAATGGGCTACGGCGAGACCGCCGATGAGCCGTTCGTCAGCATGGAAGGCAAACGCGTGGTGGTGCTGGGCGGCGGTGATACCGCGATGGACTGCGTGCGTACCTCCATTCGCCAGAATGCGGCGCATGTTATCTGTGCCTACCGTCGTGACGAAGAGAACATGCCGGGCTCTAAGCGCGAAGTGAAAAACGCACGTGAAGAGGGCGTCGAGTTCCAGTTCAACATCCAGCCTCTGGGTATTGAAGTGAATGCCAACGGTAAAGTGAGCGGCGTGAAGATGGCGCGCACGGAGATGGGTGCGCCGGATGCGAAAGGCCGTCGTCGCGCGGAGATCGTGGCCGGTTCTGAACACGTGATCCCGGCTGACGCCGTGGTGATGGCGTTTGGTTTCCGTCCTCACAGCATGGAGTGGCTGGCGAAGCACAGCGTAGAGCTGGACTCTCAGGGTCGCATCATTGCGCCAGAAGGCAGCGATAACGCGTTCCAGACCAGCAACCCGAAAATCTTCGCCGGTGGCGACATCGTTCGCGGCTCTGACCTGGTGGTCACAGCGATTGCCGAAGGCCGTAAAGCGGCTGACGGGATCATGAACTTCCTGGAAGTGTAAGCCCCTCTGACTCCCCGGCAGAAGCATAAAGCGGAACGCTGGGGAGCCTGTTTTCAGTAGCCTGCCCTAAAGTTAATGGTACCTTTTTAAGCAAAAAAGCAGCCTAAATCCCGACGTAAACGTTTGCTTTCATGAAAAAAATGTATATTATGCGGCGGATTTTTTGGCCAAAATTCAAGGAGGCGTTGTGTCGCAAGATAACAATTATAGCCAGGGCCCCGTCCCTCTGGCGGCGCGGAAAGGCGTGGTTCCACTCACTTTTGTGATGTTAGGGTTAACGTTTTTTTCCGCCAGTATGTGGACCGGAGGCACGCTCGGTACCGGTCTTTCCTATAATGATTTCTTCCTTGCAGTTCTCTTCGGCAATCTCCTCCTCGGTATTTACACTGCTTTTCTTGGCTACATTGGCGCAAAAACCGGCCTCTCAACCCATCTTCTTGCGCGTTACTCGTTCGGTATTAAAGGTTCCTGGCTTCCCTCCATGCTTTTAGGCGGTACGCAGGTAGGATGGTTTGGCGTCGGCGTAGCGATGTTTGCCATCCCGGTGAGTAAAGCCACGGGCATCGACGTGAACATCCTGATTGCGGTTTCCGGCCTGTTGATGACGTTAACCATTTTTTTTGGCATCTCGGCACTGACGATTTTATCCATCATCGCCGTACCCGCTATCGTCATCCTGGGTAGCTACTCCGTCTGGCTGGCGGTGGACGGCGTGGGAGGAATGGACCACCTCAAATCCATTGTGCCGCAGACGCCGCTCAACTTTTCCAGCGCGCTGGCGCTGGTTGTAGGCTCGTTTATCAGCGCAGGCACGCTGACCGCCGACTTCGTCCGCTTTGGCCGCAATGCCAAAGGTGCCGTTCTGGTGGCGATGGTGGCATTTTTCCTTGGCAACTCGCTGATGTTTATCTTCGGTGCGGCAGGCGCTGCCGCCGTAGGACAGGCCGATATTTCTGACGTGATGATCGCCCAGGGACTGCTGCTGCCGGCCATTGTCGTTCTTGGCCTGAATATCTGGACCACCAATGACAACGCGCTGTACGCCTCTGGTTTGGGTTTCGCCAATATCACTGGCCTTTCCAGCCGTACGCTGTCGGTGGTAAATGGCATTATCGGTACGCTGTGCGCGCTGTGGCTTTACAACAACTTCGTTGGCTGGCTGACCTTTTTGTCGGCAGCGATTCCGCCGGTTGGCGGGGTGATTATCGCCGACTACCTGATTAATCGCCGCCGCTATGCCAGCTTCGACCACGCAAAATTTGTGTCCGTTAACTGGATTGCCATTTTCTCGGTCGCCCTGGGTGTTGCTGCCGGGCACTACATTCCGGGAATTGTCCCCGTTAACGCAGTATTGGGTGGCGTCTTCAGCTATTTGGTGTTAAACCCATTCGCCAAACGTACCCTTGCTAATCCTTCGGAGGTTTCCCATGCAGAATAATTCCCTCACTATCCGTCAGGCCCGTTTGCAGGGGCAAGAGGGTTTATGGCAAATCACGATTGAGGACGGACGCTTCAGCCGTATCGATCCTCAGGAAACCGCCTCTGCGCCAGTCGGTCAGGTGCTGGACGCCGAATGCGGGCTGGTTATCCCTCCTTTCATCGAGCCGCATATCCATCTGGATACAACGCAAACGGCGGGTGAACCGAACTGGAACCAGTCCGGCACGCTTTTCGAGGGAATCGAGCGCTGGGCCGAACGCAAGGCGATGCTTACCCACGAAGACGTTAAAACTCGCGCGATGCAGACCCTGAAGTGGCAAATCGCCAACGGCATTCAGTACGTACGTACACACGTTGACGTCTCGGACCCCACCCTTACGGCACTGAAAGCCATGCTGGAGGTGAAGCAGGAAGTCGCCCCGTGGGTCGATATGCAAATTGTGGCATTCCCGCAGGAAGGCATTCTTTCTTATCCGAACGGTGAAGAACTGCTTGAGGAAGCCGTGCGTTTAGGGGCGGATGTCATCGGCGCAATCCCCCACTTTGAATTTACGCGTGAATATGGCGTTGAGTCGCTGCATAAAACGTTTTCCCTGGCCAGAAAGTACGACCGACTGATCGATGTCCACTGTGATGAAATTGATGATGAACAATCGCGCTTCGTTGAAACCGTTGCCGCACTGGCACATCGTGACGGAATGGGTTCACGCGTGACCGCCAGCCATACCACGGCGATGCACTCCTATAATGGCGCGTATACGTCCCGACTGTTCCGCCTGTTAAAAATGTCAGGCATTAACTTCGTGGCAAACCCGCTGGTTAACACGCATTTGCAGGGCCGTTTCGATACCTATCCCAAACGCCGAGGCATCACACGCGTCAAAGAAATGCTGGAAGCGGAGATCAACGTCTGCTTTGGTCATGACGACGTTTTCGATCCGTGGTATCCGCTGGGAACCGCGAATATGCTTCAGGTTCTGCATATGGGACTGCACGTTTGCCAACTGATGGGTTACGGGCAAATAAACGATGGGCTTAACCTGATCACTACCCACAGCGCGAAAACGCTCGATTTGCAGGACTATGGCGTGCGCGTTGGCAATTCAGCAAACCTGGTGATTCTCCCGGCAGAGAATGGGTTTGATGCAGTTCGTCGCCAGACGCCGGCACGATACTCTGTTCGCCACGGCAAGGTGATTGCCGAGACGGTGCCCAGCCAGACAACCTTACACCTGACGCAGCCGGAAGCGGTGACATTTAAGCGCCAGAATATCGAATAACATTGCCGGATGGCGGCTGCGCCTTATCCGGCCTGCAAATTGCCTTATGCCCGCAGGCCTGATAAGCGAAGCGCCATCAGGCCTATAAACTACGTGCCCAGCAAGCGGGCGCGTACCTTCACCACGACTTTCTTTATCTCGCCTGGCTCAAAGATTGCGCATCCTGGCTTATGTGGCTCTCCCGGCATAAATACGGCGCACATCCCCGGCCGGAGGGTGACACACTGTTCGCCTGCAATCTCACTGCACAACTGATAATCTTCTTCAGGATGAAAATCTTCACGCTGGCGTGCCGAGCCCGTCACGCCAAAGAGGATGCGCTCTTCTCCCGTCAATAACACCTGGATATCAATATATTGCTCATGCAGTTCCGCTTTCTTCTGGTCTGGAAACTGCGTGGCAAACGTCATCACGTTCATGAAGATATCCTCACCGCGAAGCTGATAACGTCCTGCCGCTTTTTCCAGCGGACGGGCAGCCAGCGCGAGGGTTAGCGCCTCCAGAAGAACGGGATGCAACCCCGTGGAGGGAAGCGTCCGAATCTCACCAAAAAACATCATCTTTCTCCCTGAGCTAACAGCGCCGCGCCCAGTAAGCCCGCATCGTGTCGATAGTGCGCGGCGGTTAATTCAACGTGATAAACAGAAGGATGCTCCTCAAGATACGCGCGGACCCGCGCCAGATACCCTCCTGCCAGCCCGATGCTGCCGCCAATCACCACGCGCTGGCAGTCCATCACCGCTTTCGTGTCGGCAATAAGCCGCGCCAGTACCTGTGCAGAACGTTGGACCAGTTCCGCCGCCTGTTTATTTCCCTCTGCCGCGCGCGCAAAAATCGTTTTTGCATCGCATCCTGCAAGCTCTCCCCTGGCTGCGGCGGCAATACCGCGACCAGACGCGATGGCTTCCACGCACCCCACGCGACCACAGCCGCATTGCAGGCCGTTTGGATCGGCGAGCGTATGCCCAAGATGCCCTGCCAGTCCGCCGCTTCCGGTCACGAGTTTCCCGTTACTGACTACGCCGCCCCCCACGCCCGTTGAAACAGTCAGGAATACCATGTCTTTAATTTCCTTCGCACTAACGTGATATTCCGCCCATGCCGCAGCCTGAGCATCATTGATCGCCAGGGTCGGCAAACCCGCTATGTCTTCGAGCGTCTGCACCAGCGGAAAATGGTGCAATCCTCCGAGATTTTGCGGGTTAATCGCCAGCAGATTGCCGTCCTGAATGATTCCGGTTGAGGCAATGGCCGCACGCGTCGCCTGGGTCTGTAACGGCTTGACCAGCTCAGCCAGCGCCTCACGCAGCGCGTCAGGCGTCTTACTGGCGGGCGTAGGGCATTCGCGTCGCGCGTGGATCTGTAAACCGTCATCCACCAGGGCGGCGGCAAGTTTAGTTCCACCTATGTCTATCGCCAGTGTCGTCATAGCACCGCCCCGCTCGGAAATGTTTTTATCCCGTTGTGACATACCTCATCCCTTACGACTGTGCCCGGTACAGGTCCGGGCAAGCGGATTAACTTTTGCTTTTCGCTAAAGCGCTTTTATCGCCGCCAAACGGGACGGCTCCGCTGAAAGGTTTACCGTCAATAGCGTCATGCGTACGCAGGGCTTCTGGCCTGATCCAGCGCTGAACGCGGGAGGGCATATCCAGACCAATAAGCAAGATCACCACAAACGTCAGGCCAAAGGAGAGCGATCCCAGGGCCGTGCCCAGCGCCATATCCTGCGACAGCAGCGCGCCAATCACCGGGGCAATCGCGCCGCCCAACGCGCCAACGTTGTAGGTAAAGCCCAGACCCGCCGCACGCTGGTCGGTATCGAAATAGCCACCGATGAGTTTGGGTAAGATCCCGGAGATCCCCTGCCCCAGCATCTGCTGGAAAAAGAGTAACAAGCCCAACACCCAGACATTGGCGCCGCCGATCGCAAAGACGGGAACAATCAGGAGCTGTGAGGCCAACAGGCTACAGACATAGGCCTTGCGGGTGCCAAGCCAGTCACCGAGAAAACCACCCACGCAGCAGCCTACTGCCGCGCCGAAGCCGCTAAAGAACAGCACCTTCGCCACCGTTGAGGGATCATAGGCCAGGTCGGTTTTCAGATAAGTGGGTAATAGCGCCTGAATCGGCCAGGAGTAGAGAAAGGCGAAGAGTACGACAACCATCAACGTGACGCCCGTCGGCCAGCGTTTACCGCTGCTTTGCACCATAAAGCTGATAAAGACGATGGCGCACAGCAGGCCGAGAATAACGACCAGCCCCGCGTTGTTGAGTTCGCCTGCAAAACAGAACCACAGCGCCGTACCGGCAAACAGCGTCATCGCCATATTGATGACGCGGTATTTGCCGCGATACAGAATATCAACCATGGTGCGCACCGGGGCTTTGCCTTCGTGCTTCGCTTTCCAGTCCTCAGCTTCCGGAATATTTTTCCGCAGCCACAGGGCAAAGACGATGGGCAGAATACCGATAAAGAACAGCGCCCGCCAGCCCCAGACGGGCACGACAAGGCTGTAGACCTGGGCCGCAACCACGGCGCCGACGGAGAAACCGGAAATCAGAAAACCACTCGCCTTGTTGCGCAGGTGCTTTGGCCAGCTCTCAATCACATAGGTTGCGCTGGAGCCATATTCCCCCGCCATCCCCATGCCTATCACCATGCGGGCGATAAACAGGGTGACGTAACCCGGCGCAAAACCGCAGGCCAGCGTACCGCAGGAAAAGAGCACGATGCTGGTGATCATCGCCAGCTTGCGGCCATAGCGGTCGCCCATGGCGCCCAGCAGCAGGCCGCCGAACCAGCGCGATATAAAGGCCGCCGAAATCAGGCTCGCCGCTTCCACTGTCGTCAGGGCAAACTCGCTTTTTATTTCTGTCAGGACTAAGGCTATCAATACAAAATCGAAGCCATCAAGCAGATATCCCAGCCAGGCGGCGGAGAAGGCGCGCCACTGAGGACGGGTAAGATGGCGGTACCACGGGATGCTTTGGGTAGACTTACTCATTTCACTCTCCCGACGATTTCTCTGTCGTTTTGCCGGATGGCGGCTGCGCCTTATCCGGCCTACGTAGCATGTTTTTGTAGGCCGGCTAAGACGAAGCGCCCCCGGCTATGCGTTAGCGTTTTTCCGCCATTAGCTGCTCCGCCAGCGCTTTCAGCGCTGGCACGAATTTTTCATCCACAGGGGCAAACGGCTTACGGCACAGCGGCACGGATACCACGTCCATATAGTGCAGAACCGTTTTCAGACCACGGAACACCCCGGCTTTAATCAGCAGATCGATCACCGTGTTGCATTCGCTTTGCAGGCGCTGTGCGGTGGCGTTATCCCCTTCACGAACCGCTTTAGCGATCGCCTGGTAGCGCCAGCCCATAATGTTGTAGGTGCTGCCGATCCCCCCGTCCGCGCCGGCCAGCAGGCCGGAGGCGAAAATCTCGTCATAACCGTTGTAGAGCACCAGATCCGGATGTTCACGACGGATCTGCTCCATCTGGAAGAGATCGCCGGAGGTTTGCTTCAGCGCGCCGACGCCAGGCAGCGTTACCAGCGTGTTGATCTGATCCAGGCTTAACTTCACGCCGCTTAGCGCAGGGATGTTATAAACCACCATCGGCAACCCCTCCGCGGAGTCAATAATTGCACGATAGTGGTCGCAATGTTCTTCAAAGCTAAAGGGATAGTAAAACGGTGTGACGGCGGACACAGCGTCAAAACCGACGCGGGCGGCGGCCATGGCTAACTGCTGGCTTTCCGCCGTGCTGACGCAGCCAACATGGGCGATGAGCGTGATTTTCCCCTTCGCCTCTTCCGCCACAATCTCCATCACCTGCTCTCGTTCCGAAAGGCTCTGTACAAAGGCCTCTCCCGTTGAACCGCCGACGTACAGCCCATCGATACCCTGTTCAATATTGAACCGCACCAGACGGCGCAGGCTTTCTTTATCCAGCATCTGCTCAGAGTTAAACGGGGTCAGGAGTGCGGCCATTACGCCGCGTAATTGCGTTGCCATAGTTACCTCAATCGATCGTGTGTTTGTTATAACGACATACCTTTATACCTGTTATACCAGATCAATTAAGCAGCAGTAGAATACAGAACGCTTATATTGCGATCTGCTTCACTAAAGGATCGTTATTTTTTGGCTTTTGAATGCTGGCCGAAAGCGTGCCAGGTGGCGGAGACGCTGTTAAGGTGAGTTTGCAACGCCCGATCCGCTTCATCCGGATCCCGGCGGCGGATCGCATCCACAATTGCGATATGCTGGCGATAGCTGACTTCATTATGCTGATAAAGCTCTGCGTCCGGCACTTTAGGACGCGCCGCAATTAACCAGTCTAGCAGCGCAACGTGGATCGCATTGAAGATCGGATTGCCGGGGATCTCCGCCAGCACGCGGTGAAAATCGACATCGGAACGAATAAATAGCGTGTTGTCATCCAGGGACTGGCTGTTGATCTCCAGGGCTTTCGTGAGCTGCGCAATCTGATCGTCAGTGGCATATTCTGCGGCATAACGAACGAGGCTGGATTCAAAGAACAGGCGAAGCTGCTCGAAATGGGCAATACCGCCGGGCTGGGTCAGAAAGTCTTTCGCCATTCCCGACAATTCACTGATGATGGTATCGGCAGACGGCATGGTTACGCGGGCACGTTCACCGTTGTTAATCTGCACAAGCCCTTTACGCTTTAGCGCCGCCAGCGCTTCGCGCACCGAGGGGCGACCCACGTTGAAGAACTCCATCAGTTCGCGCTCGGAGGGTAACTGCTCTCCCTGGGCAAATTCCTTCCGACGGATCATCTGCTCCAGCTCTTCTTCCACCATATCAGACAGTTTTTTGCGCGCCAGCGGCCGACGGCGCAGGCTGCGACCAATGGTTTCATCAGAGTTTTCAGCTTTAAGATCAGTCGGTTTCATTGCAGTCCGGTGCCATTGAAGGAAAACAGTTCATCATAACACAGGAAATTAGAGGGGGCGAAAAGGGACGGAAAGCAAAACAGGCCCGTCGGGCCTGTTTGTTTATTTCACAACGCGCAGTGCGGGACGACCACCGCGTGGTGGTGGCTCGTCATCCGGATCGGTGTCGTCATTATGATCGGGTTTATCGCCATCAATGACAGACATTACCGTGTCGCTTTCGCGTTCATCGGATGCCTCATCATCATTCAGGCTGGCAACCTCTTCATCATAAGCCGCTTCCGGCTCGAACATGGTGCCCGCACCGTTTTCACGGGCGTAGATAGCCAGCACAGCTGCCAGCGGCACGGAAACCTGACGCGGCACGCCGCCGAAGCGCGCATTAAAGCGCACTTCGTCGTTCGCCAGCTCCAGGTTACCCACTGCGCGTGGCGCAATATTCAGTACGATCTGTCCGTCGCGCGCGTATTCCATTGGAACCTGCACACCCGGCAACGTCACATCCACAACCAGGTGCGGCGTGAGCTGGTTATCCAGCAGCCATTCATAGAAGGCGCGCAGCAGATACGGACGGCGTGGTGAAAGTTGTGACATTTCCACAGTCATTAGCCTCGGCCGAGACGCATTTCACGTTCCGGTTCAGTTAAGGATGCCAGGAAAGAGTCGCGCTCAAAGACGCGAGTCATGTAGCCTTTCAGCTCTTTTGCGCCAGGGCCGCTGAACTCTACGCCCAGGGTTGGCAGACGCCACAGCAGCGGAGCCAGGTAGCAATCTACCAGGCTGAACTCGTCGCTCAGGAAGAAAGGCTTTTGACCAAATACCGGCGCAATCGCCAGCAGCTCTTCACGCAGCTGTTTACGTGCAGCATCCGCTTCAGAAGAGGAACCGTTGACGATAACGTTCATCAGCGAGTACCAGTCTTTCTCGATACGCTGCATGTACAGGCGGCTTTCACCACGCGCAACAGGATAAACAGGCATCAGCGGCGGATGCGGGAAACGCTCATCCAGGTATTCCATAATGATACGGGATTCCCACAGGGTCAGCTCGCGATCCACCAGCGTCGGTACGCTTTGGCTCGGGTTGAGATCGATCAGATCCTGAGGCGGGTTATCCTTTTCCACATGCTCGATCTCAAAACTGACACCCTTCTCGGCCAGCACGATACGAACCTGATGGCTATAAATGTCAGTAGGACCAGAAAACAGCGTCATTACCGAACGTTTGTTGGCAGCGACAGCCATGAAAACCTCCAGGTATATTCAGAATTTTTACTGCTACCAGCCCAACGGGGCCAGCCAGATGATGTATCGCCCATCCCAGAGAAGACACATTGTTCAAGAATCGAACAAAAATCGAGTATTCACCGATATTTGGGCAGAAAATTGGATGATAGTTTACCAGATTTTGATGGCTTTGTGGTGAGGGGATTCCGGAAATGTGGAAAAAGAGAAGATATATGAAATGTTACTGTGGATAACCTGCGCATTATCCATAAAAAAACCCGCCGAAGCGGGTTTTTCGCCAATCGTTCTGCGTAAGCAGAATGGATTAACGTTTGGAGAACTGTGGACGACGACGTGCTTTACGCAGACCCACTTTCTTACGTTCAACCTGACGAGCGTCACGAGTAACGAAGCCAGCTTTACGCAGTTCAGAACGCAGGGATTCGTCGTACTCCATCAGCGCGCGGGTGATACCGTGACGGATCGCACCTGCCTGACCGGAGATACCACCACCTTTAACGGTGATGTACAGATCCAGTTTTTCTACCATATCAACCAGTTCCAGCGGCTGGCGAACTACCATGCGGGCAGTTTCGCGACCGAAGTATTGTTCCAGAGAACGCTGATTGATTACGATTTTACCACTGCCCGGTTTGATGAAAACGCGAGCTGCGGAACTTTTGCGGCGACCAGTGCCGTAGTATTGATTTTCAGCCATTGCCTATAATCCCGATTAGATGTCAAGAACTTGCGGTTGCTGTGCCGCGTGGTTGTGCTCGTTGCCTGCGTAAACTTTCAGTTTACGGAACATAGCACGACCCAGCGGGCCTTTTGGCAGCATGCCTTTAACCGCGATTTCAATCACACGCTCAGGACGGCGGGCAATCATCTCTTCAAAGGTCGCTTCTTTGATACCACCGATGTGGCCGGTGTGGTGGTAGTACATTTTGTCAGTACGCTTGTTGCCGGTAACAGCAACTTTGTCAGCGTTCAGAACGATGATGTAATCACCGGTATCAACGTGCGGAGTGTATTCCGCTTTATGCTTACCGCGCAGGCGACGAGCCAGTTCAGTAGCCAGACGGCCCAGAGTTTTACCGGTCGCGTCAACAACATACCAGTCGCGCTGTACGGTTTCTGGTTTAGCTGTAAAAGTTTTCATTAAAAGCTTACCCAAATAATAAGTTACACGTTGGTGAACACCCAAACGTTTAGTCAGTTGAGGTTCACACGACAAAGTCCGGCAAACCTACCCCTTCGAATAGCACATGCCGACACATAGAAAGTTTCGGGAAAAAAACCTTCTCGTAACGTGGGGTCGCAAGATTATAGAGAAGTTGAGGTCAAAGATCGACCCTTAAATGTGATTTGGAATGGGTTTTTCGGGGTCAGGTATTGTGCGGTCTGGTGCCCTCACCCCCAGCCCCTCTCCCACAGGGAGAGGGTAGCGTATGTTAAGGCCTGATGCCCTCACCCCCGGCCCCTCTCCCACGGGG